>PMNU01000135.1:13890-27725 GCA_003165675.1 Chloroflexota bacterium | reverse complement strand
TTTTCATGACATTCCATAGCGCGGACGAAACGGGTGTTCTGGCCCTGACACCGGATGCCCTGAGCGATGCATACCAAGCGTGTGGAAGCTTGGCCGCCTGGGACGGGTTGCGGCCGGTCAGCACCAGCCGCGACGCGATACAAGGAGAGTTGTCATGACACGGTCGCCCCAGAAGAGCACCTCTGGCGTTGCTCGGGAGATCGCACCGGATGTGTACTGCCTGGGGCCACACGGTCGCACTCAGACCAACGTCTACTTCATACGATCCGGATCGTTGTGGGCGCTGATCGATGCCGGCTGGGCGAAGGACGGTCCACATATCAAGAAGGCCGCGGAATGCGTGTTCGGGGCCGACACGCGTCCAGCGTCGATCCTGCTGACACACTTCCACCCCGATCACGCCGGCTCAGCACTCCAGCTGGCGCGGATCTGGGACTGTCCGGTCTACGTGCATCCCGACGAGCTGCCGCTCGCAAATGGCGACTTCGCAGCAATCGCGAAATACGCCGGCCCGCTCGACCACTGGGTCGTCGTGCCCCTTATGCGCGCCATGGGTCGGCGGCGGCGTGAGGCGATGCTCGCCCGATCCAGCCTGAGCGATGTCTCGCGCCAGTTCGAACCAAACGCTGAGGTTCCGGACCTGGCGCGCTGGGAGTGCATTCCCACGCCCGGCCATACGCCGGGCCACGTTTCGTTCTTCCGAGCCAGCGACCGCGTGCTGATCACGGGCGACGCCGTCGTGACAATGAAGCTCAACTCCGTGTCGGGTCTACTGCTGCAGCGGCCAGGCCTCTCGGGGCCGCCTCGGTACACGAGCTGGAGCTGGCGGGTGGTCAAGGAGTCGGTTGCGAAGCTCGCTCGGCTCGAGCCGACCGTGCTGGCGGGCGGCCACGGCAGGCCCATGACTGGCGACGAAACGGCGGGTGCCTTGCGCGCCTTCGCCGATCGGTTCTCGAGTGGCGACGCAAGACTCAACCTCAAGAACGGTCATTGAGCCGCTCCAACGAGAGACGCAGCTCTGAGGGCCCGGAGCCGAACGTCATGCAGGGATCTGCCGGCCGGCCATGGAGGCTCGGCCACGCCCGCGGCGGGCAGTCTAAGTGCGAGCCAGGCCGCCAGACGCTACCGGAGTGACACTCAAGTCATGGTGTCAGGGCAGCTCGCGGCCTCCCGTCGACGACTCTCCACTGAGGAAACGGTCGGAGGTTCCACTCCCCTCGCCCGGACCAGACTTCCCCTAGCTCACTTCACCACCAGGGTGTACCCCTGGGTGGCGGTCTGCCCACCGACGTTCGTGCCGTAGCACCACACAGAGATGGTGAAACTGAACGTGCCGGAGACGGTGGGAGTTCCCGAGATTTGGATCGTGTTAGCTGGCTCCTTGGCCAACGTGAGGTCGAGGCCCGCGGGGAGCGCGCCGTCCTCGACCGAGGCGCCGGCGACAGGTGTCACGACCTGACTGACAGTGATGGTGGCAGCGTAGGATGAGCCGACCTGGGCGTCGGTCAGGGTCGCGGGCGAGAACTGGAGCGCCGGCCGGGGCGTGCAGCCGAGCACAGCGGTGAGCGCGATGGCGCACACGATCATCGCTTGGATGTAGCCGCGATGCCGACGCCTCCGGCATTGGGCTTCGACACGCGTCGGTGCATTGGCCTGCATGCGGCAAGAGTAGCGGGAGTCTAAGCTGCCGGATCGGCTGTCTGATCCGCCAGGCATGCTGTGAACGGCCGACGGGAAGACGACGACTTGGGAGATCCGCCGCACGGGCAGCAGGTTGTGTCAAGCGGGACGAGTTCGAACCCAAGAAGCGCGACCCCTGCCCAACCGGATGTTGCCTGCGACGGGGCGATCCCATGAGTGAATAGTGTGGGAGTGGCAGCGCGCTGCGGTGGCCTCATGCGAAAGCAGGCGTCCACCTGGTCGGGGTGGTCGGGCCGACTCCGTCCTCGCTCAAATAGCTGGCCGGTGGCGTGTGTGGAGACGCGCCGCCGCACAAAACGAAAGCCCTATCTATCTCGGCTGGGCCGGGCCTTGTGCGCAGGAGTGGACGGCGCGATGCTGTCCCGAGGGGCCTTCTGCGCCTGGAATTGGGACTTGGCGTCCCGTCACGGCACAAACAGCTCAGCTTCGGTATCCGGCTCGCCGATCCCCCCATGGTCAGGCTGGCGCCAGGCCGTAGATCCTGGACGAGCCGCAGCAAATACGTTCCCGCGCGAGGCCCATGGCCGATGCCATCTGCTGTTGCCCACACCATAACCTGAGAGCGGCCCGCCGAGCCAAGACGACCCGGCTGCCGCTCAGGACGCCCCCGGCACTCCCAGCCACAGGTTGAGGCCATCTGAGCTGAGGATCACGACTCCGGTTGGGCCGAGGGCAGTGAGCCACGAAGGAGACACCGCTGCCGAGTAGATCGGGACATCGCCGGTCTGACTCAGGGTCTTGACCGTCAGGTCGTCTCCGACACTGGCGACCGTCGGGGGTCCGTCGGTTCCCGGCCCGGGCTCCACAACCACCAGCCCGCGCCGTCCGTCGGTCATGACGTCATTGCCCAGCATGCTCGAAGGCGATGCGACGAGCTTCCAGGTGTGGCCGTCGCTGCTGACCCAAACCTGCTGTGAGTTGACCTGGGTGGCCTCGTCCCACTCGTTGGCGATCGCGATGAGGGCATGGTCGCTCACCTTGGTCGTGTCGATGTAGGCGTCATTGGAGGTGGCGGCGCCAGCCAACTCGCTGCGCGTCCAGCTCCTGCCGTCCGGCGACCACCAAAGGGACGGCGCGACCCAAGTCTGGCCGCACTCGGAGTCCTTGAGCACAGCGCCCGAGATGACGTAGCCGCCCGCAAAGCTGCTCGCTCCGTCCAGGGCGAACTTGCCGAAAGCAGGGCTGGTCAGGGGAACCGTTGTCCAGGACCGGCCGTCTCCGGACAGCCACACGGCCTGGGTCGTTGCATCCTTTAGGATGCCCGAGGCAATGAAGCCGTTCGAGCCACCGTCGACCCAGAAGACGCGCGCTGACGCGAAGTCGGCCGAGGGCCGGACGAGACTCCAGGTCAGTCCATCGGTCGAGGTCCACAGAGCGTCGATCGTCGATGGCCCTCCACAGGCAGCACCTGGGTAGCGGCCAACGGCCAGTAGTCCGGACGGGCCCTCGACGACCTGAGTGATGTCCACCCAGGACTCCAGGCCCGCCACATCCATCGGCCGGCCCGTGGTCCAGTGCAGGCCATCGGCCGAGAATGTGGAGACCATGGTCACGCTCGTAGATGGGATCTGGTCAATAGCCGTACGGAAGCCGACATAGCCGCGACTCCAGCCGTAGACGCTGACCGTGGCAAACGAGCCCTTGGCCGTGCCAGCTGTCGGGGTCTGCGGGAAGACCGGGCCGGCGGAGATCCACCGGATGCCAGTCCACTCACCGGTGGGAGTGGCGCCGAGGCTAGGGAGTGGCGTCGGAGTTGGGTTCGGAATCGGGGCGGCCGTCGTGTGCATCGATGCGCCCGGAGAAGCAGTGGCCAGCACCTCTGTCGTCGGCGACGGCGAGGCCCCCGCCACCGAGCAACCGGCGACAAGGGCGGCTGCCGCGAGATCGACTAGTAGGCCTCTGAGCCGTCCGAGTCGCGGACCGTGGTGTTGAGACGCGATGGCACTCACTGCTCGGCCCCCAGCTCAAGTGGCTACTTGCCTTTGGTTTCAACGCCGACCTGCCGCCCTGTAGACGCACAGCGAGGGCGCCTGTGATCTGGCCCCTGGAGATGGCGGCGACAACATGCGCTGATCGTGCGCACGGCACCCCGGCGCCGAGCAGAATAGCGCGGTCCCCGGCTGGCCGCGGCGCCGCCACGCGGCGCCCTCTCGTGGTGGCGGGCGGCCCCTATCGTGGACCTCAGCGATCGACCGGGGATCACCGGCAGATATGCGGGCGCCCCGCCGCCAGGAGTGCGCGCAGGTCCCCACCGGGCTGCGCCGGCAATCGCAGCCCAATCGGTTGGGGACGCGCACGAACCCAGTCGCCGGCCGCATAATCGAGGCAGCGCCGGGCGTCGGCGGGCACGCCCCCGGCATCGTCCGAAACGTTCGGCGGCAGACGCCGCGGAGGTGGGACATGGTCTCGCGGGTCGTCCGAAGAGCGGCGCTGCTCGCCGCCGGCCTCTCGATCATCGTCACAGCCTGCGGGGGGCCTGGGGGGAGCGGCCAGCCCGGGGCAACGACGCCTGGAGGATCGGGCGGGACCGGAGCGCCGACCTCGAGCGCCCAGGCCCAGTCGACTGCCCGCGAGCAGGGCTCGCAGCCGCTGCCCGTTCCGTCGGACATCGAGCAAGCCGTCTACTTCCTGGCGGAAGACTCGTCCGGCACGAAGGTGGCGAGCGACGCGCGGATCGCGCTCATGTTCGAGCCCAACGGTCGCGCGGCGCTGTATCTGGCGAGCTCAACCGAGGAACTCGCTTATCACGGGACATGGAACTACGAAGAGGGCCACCTCTCGTTGAAGTTCACGGCCGAGGACTTCAGGCCGGACGCCACGTTCGAGCTGAACCTCGCCGACAACACCGTAGCGATGCCCTTCCTCGTCTTCGGCACCGGAACGGGCACCTCCACCTGGAAGCGCGGGTCGCTCTCGGTCGTCCCGAAGACGATGGCCGTCTTCGCCGCCGACGCCGCCGACCCCGACGCAGGTGCCACGCCGGACCAGGCGCTCGATGAGGCTGTCGGCGTAGCCCAGGCGATGATCGATTCCGGCGACCCGAACGTGGATGTCGTGCCGGTGGCCTCGAGTGGCGCCATCCGGCTCACCAGCGCGGGACGGACCGCCGCGGACGCCGGCCTCGCCGTCGGATCGCCGTCGCCGAGGATCGACTCGGTAACGAAGCTCCAGGACGGGCTGCACATTGAGTACGAGGACGGGCCGGCCATCGACGTCGCGCTCACGGGATGGACCGCGGAGCCGAGCGACGCGACGGCGCTCACCGTCGGACCGATCGCGAGCGATCCTCGCGTGCGTCTCGATCCCGCGCGGCCGGGCCAGGGCACGGACGATCCGGCGAACAAGCGGGCCGTGTTCATCGTGCCGTTCGCCAGCCGGAAGTACGTGGGCCGCAACTGGACCATGCTGCTGCCGAACAAGACGCTTGCGTGGTTCGGCGTCGAAACCGGCCTGATCAAGCCGCCTGGCGGGTTCAACTGGAACACCGAGGCCGCCAACCTCAGGGGGGTCGGCTACGATGTCGCGACGGCGTTCGACGCCAACGCGAGCCTCTCGAAGATCATCGAGCTGCTCGGCGGCAAGTCGTCCTCGGCGCCTGGCCTCGTCATCTTCAACACGCACGGGGCGTCGAACGGCGACCTGTCGACGGGAGTGGATCTCGGCCCCACCGACGACGTCGCCGGCGCTGAGGGGAAGCTCGCGGCTGCGCTGGCTGAGGTCTCCGGGACCTACCCGGACCTGGCGACGTTCGAAGGCGGAACGGCGGAGAAGCCGAAGACCCTTTCGCTGTTCGCGGTCGAACGCTCCGACGACCCAACGATGGGCGAGATCTTCCTCGCGATCACGCCGGCCTTCTGGCGCTGGCTCGGCTCGCACGGGGCGAGCTTCGGCAGGAGCCTGGTCTACATCTCCGCGTGCTCGACCGACGCTTCGCCGGACCTGCGAGAGGCTATCCATGCCCGCGCCTATTTCGGCTGGGCGACTGACATCAACTCCACGCTCGCCGGAGCGGTCGGGAACTACCTCATCGAATCGATGGTCAGGCCCACTCACACGTCCGAAGAGGCCTACTACAACATCTTCCGGATCGTCTCGACACGGCAGCGGATCTACGACGAAGACCAGGACTTCGAGGACTCGATCGCGAGCGGGCTTGCCGGGAGCACGGGTTTCCTCGATCTCCTGCACGGCTACGGCTGGGACGGCTCGGCGCTCGTTCCATACGCGACCAGCGGCTGGCTCGACCGGGAGATGAACCCGGGCAACGTCTGGTGGCTAGTCTTCGCGGCCCGCTGGGACCAGCACGCCACCGACGGCGCCGACGCCCTCGTCAAGTGCGAGATGACGTACTGGCAGACGGGTGAGCAGGCAGGGTTGAGGGACGCGTTCTGCAACGCCGCGGCACCCGGCGGCGTGCCGAGCTCGGACGAGGTCGGGTACGCGACGTTCGTCCTGACCGGGAAGCAGCTCGTGCCGTATTCCGGGACCGCGGTCCCGCGCCTGACGCTCGCGGACGGCGGCGCCTAGCGGTGCCGCGCTCCGCGATAGGGTCGCTCAGGTCGGTGTGGTGAGGAATCGTCCGGCGCTCAGCCGCGGTGCATGCCGCTGTATCCGAGCGCGCGCACGCCCTCAGGGTGACTCGGGCCGCCGACCGACTCCGCCACCGCGGGGAGTGGTTTGATGTCGCTCGCGATCACGTTCACGACGGCCGCCTCGCGCTGCAGCGTGCCTTCCACGTAGAGCAACGCGTGGCGTCGAACCACTCCCCGAAGCCGCGCCCACGCATCGGGCCAGAGAGTGACGTTGACCATGCCCGTCTCGTCCTCGAGGGCCAGGAAGACCGTGCCTCGGGCCGTCATGGGGTGCTGGCGGGTGACGACCAGGCCGCCGAGGCGGACTGGGCCCGGTCCGCGATCCGCCAGCGAGGCATTGGTAGCGGCACCGAGCCTCTCGAGGGCGGGTCGGAAGATCGAGACCACTTGCCGGCGGGCGTCGAGCGATAGCACCGCGTACGAGTCGCCGAGCCGTTCCCGCTCGGTCAGCGGGGGAAGTTCCGGGGCGGGCGTGGGAGGCAGGCGTAGGTCCATCGGCTGCCCCGCGGCTCTGCCCGTTCGACCCCGCGTCGCACCCATGACCTCGCGCAGCTGCCACAGCAGCTCGCGCCGCGGCCGACCCAGAGAATCGAGCGCCCCGGCCCGAATCAGCCTTTCGATCACTTCCTCGGGCAGCTCCGTGCGGGTCACGACCTCCGTGAGCGTCGCGTAAGGGCCGCGGGCCAGCTCGGCGTCCAGACGCTCGGCGTGCTCGTCACCGATCCCCTTCACCAGCGCCAGGCCAAGGCGTATGCCGAAGCCGGTCGCCGACTCGGGCGTCCAGCGCGCCCGCGACTCGGCCGAGGGCACGATGCAACCGGACGAGCGGACCGGCGGTCGCTGCCCGTGCCGCGCCTCTTCGTATCCCGGCTCGCCGTCGCGCCCCACCCACTCAGTCGTCGTCTTGTAACTCGACGCGTTGACGTCCACCTGCAGGACCGCGACGCCGTGGCGCTTGGCGTCGTTGATGAGCACCTCCACCGGGTAGAAGCCCATCGGCTGGGCGTTGATCAGCCCGACCGTGAATTGGGCCGGGTAGAAGAGCTTGAGGAAGGCCGACTCATATGCCGTACGGGCGAAGGCCGCGGCATGGCTCTTGGCGAAGCCGAACGAGGCGAAGGCGGCGACCTGCCGGAACAGCTCCTCGGCCTGCTCATCCGTGAGCCCGTTGGCAGCCCGGCAGCCGTCGACGAAACGGGCGTGCAGCTTCTCCATCTCCTTGTTCGACCGCCACGTGCCCATCGCCCGGCGGAACCCGTCCGACTCACCCGCGCTGAAGCCTGCGACTGAGATCGCGATCTGCATTACCTGCTCCTGGTACAGGATCACGCCGAGGGTCTCGCGCAGCACCGGCTCGAGGCTGGGATGGAGGTACGACACCGGCTCCAGACCCTGACGGCGGCGCAGGTAGGGATGGACCGCGTTGCCCTGGATGGGGCCCGGCCGGATGATCGCGACCTCAACCACCAGATCGTCCAGGTCCGCCGGCTTCGACTTCGGAAGAGTCTGCATCTGGGCCCGGCTCTCGACCTGGAAGACGCCGACTGTGTCGGCGGCACCGAGCATCTCGAAAACCTCGGGCACGTCCTCGGGCAGCCGATCGAGATCGACCCGGGCGGCGCAATCGCTCTCGATGAGCCCGAGCGTTTCGTCAATTGCCGCGAGCATGCCGAGTCCGAGCAGGTCGAGCTTGATCAGCTTGAGCGTCTCGACATCCCGCTTGTCGAACTGCACGACGACGCGGTCCGCCATCGTGGCCCGCTCCAACGGCGCGATGTCGATCAGCGGCGCTGCGGTCACGAGCATGCCTCCGGAGTGGATCGAGAGATGCCGCGGGAAACCGTCGATACGGGCGCAGAACGCCAGCCAGCGTTCCCACTCCGACATGCCAACGGTGGAGCCGCGGAGCGTTTGGGGCCGGCTCTGAGCCGGATTCGAATGTAGTCCCGAGCCTCGGCCTGGTCGGCCGGCGAGCCGGATCGCGCTGGCCGGGGAGTCGCCAGGACCGCCCTTGTCGTCCGCAGCCCAGTGACGCGGATGGTTCAGCCGCCCGGTTCGATCGGTCAGGCCGCGCTTGTTCGATGCACCCGCCGCGGCAGCCTCCCGATCCACGGTATCGGCGAAGAACCCGCCGAAGCCGCCGTCGGCCTCGAGGTCGCGGCGAACCATGACCGAGTCGTAGGTTTCTAGCGCCTTTGCGACCCGATCGACCAGCGGCCGCGGAAAGCCCAGCGCGTACCCGACCTCCCGCACCGCCGATCGGGCCCGATACGTGACCAGGTTGCAAACCATTCCTGTGTGTTCGGGGCCATAGCGGCTGTAGACATACTGGATGACCTCCTCCCGCCGGGCGGAGGAGAAGTCGATGTCGATGTCGGGATAGCTCGCTCGACCCTCGTTGATGAACCGCTCGAAGAGCAAGTGGTGGCGGATCGGGTCGACGCGCGTGATCCCGAGCACGTAGGCCACGATCGAATTGGCCGCGCTGCCTCGACCCTGGGCCGGTATCCCGCGTTCGCGGGAGAACCGCATGATGTCCCAGCAGATCAGGAAGAACTCGGCCAGACCGGTCCGTTCGATGACGTCCAGCTCGTGCGCAAGCTGGCTCAGGACCGTCGACGAGATCGGGTGGTATCTGCGGCGGGCGCCCTCGTGGCATAGCTCTTCCAGATACGAGAAGGGCGTGTGACCCTTCGGGATCGGAAAGCCCGGAAAGCGATAGCGTTCGAACCCAAGATCGACTGAGCAGCTGGCGGCCAGCTCACCGGCGTTGCCGATTCCCTGCGCCCAAGCAGCCGCGGTATGAGCGTCCGCGTCCGAATTCCCGGGCGGCAATGCCATCAGCTCGTCGGCCGCCTTCAGGAACGACTCTCCGTCCGGGCGCCGGAGGTCGCGCAACTCGCCGAGCGAGCGGCCGTGGCGGATCGCGCTCAGGACGTCCTGCATCTCGCGGCCTTCGCTGTAGGCGTAGTGGACATCGTTGCCGACCACGACAGGCAGGCTGAGTTCTTCGGCGAGGCGGGCGGTCTCGGCCACGAGCCAGTCGTCGTCGGGCAGCAAGTGGTGCTGCAACTCCAGGAAGAACGTGGCGGAGGCAACCGAGTCGCTTTGGGCGTGCTGTCCGGCGAATAGCCGGGCGTAGCGCTCCGCCGCCGCCCGCGCCCCTTCCCGGTCTCCGAATCTCAGGCGTCGGGCGATCTCGCCCTCGCGGCACCCGGAGAGAGCCACCAGCCCGTCCGTGTTCTCGGCCAGCAGCGCATGGCTGAAGCGCGGCATCGACTTCGTTCCGGCGAGATTCGCCCGGCTGACGAGCCGGCAGAGGCTGCGATAGCCCGCCGCGTTCCGCGCCAGCAGGACCAGGTGGGGCCCGCGCTGCCCCTCTCCGACGCCACGCAGATCCTCCTTCACCGAGCTGCGGTAGTCGGGAAGCCGGGTGCGGTCCGGGCGCGGCCGAGCCGGCAGTCCCTCTCCGCGCCGCGCATCGGGGAGTGGCGCCGCTCCAGCCGCCGATCCCGCGGGCGAGCGGCCGCTCGCCGCTCCGCCGACCCTGCGACGCGGCCTCCCGACCGGGATCACGACGCCCGCCGGATCTGGCACGGCCGCGTCGGCCAGTTCTATCTCCACCCCGATGACAGGTCGAAGCCCGGCCTCCCGGGCCGCTGTCGCGAAGCGGACAACGCCGTACAGGCCGCCGTGGTCCGTGACCGCCAGCCCGGACAGCCCCAGCTCGACAGCGCGCGCCACCAGTTCGTCCGGCTCGGAGGCACCGTCGAGGAATGAGAAGTTGGTGTGGCAGTGGAGCTCGGCGTAAGCCACGGGACCCTCGGCTTCGGTCAGTCGTAGAGGCGCTCTAGATGCCAGGTGCCATCGGCCCGGTCGAGGTAGAGAAGGGCAAGCCAGTTCCTGCCAGCGACCTTGAAGTAGTCGCGTGCAATCGGCCGACTCCACCAGCTCTCCTCGACGCGCCATCGATTGCAGACCTCGATCCGCTCGCGCCGGCCGTTCCATCGGAAGGCCACCGGCTCCCCGTCCGAACCGAGATCGACATCGATAGCGGGGTGTTCGTGCAGCAGCCGCGTCATGGCGCAGACCCCCGACGACCCTTGAGAGCGGCGGCCGAGCCCGATCCACGACGCCACGTCCAACGCGCTTCGGGCAGGGCCGCTTCCGGATCGACCAGCTCCATCGCGCCGACCCGGTCCTCGCCGAAGCGAAGCCCGAGCCTGGCCAGCTGCCAGCCGAGCCGGCCAGTTCGCCCGGTCTGGGGCGTAAATAGCGCCAGCTGCGTGCCTGCAGCCGGCGCCACCTCGCCCAGTTCCAGATTGAGTCGTGCCACTGGCGCTCTGGGCGGGGCCGTTTCGAGGCGGGCTATAAGCAGTCGCTCGATGGCCAGGCCTTCCGACGTGGGTTCGGGCAGGGGTTGGTCGATTGTCATCGAGGGCGGCACATCACCCACCGAGAACGAGCGATCCAGTTCGAGGGTCAGGCGGGCCCGGGCCGTCGCCGCGCCCCGAGCTTCGAGCTGGTCGCCAAAGGCGCTGGTCAGCCGATGCAGGATGAAGCGCAGCCCCTCTACGTCCGCCACGGGCGGGTCGATCGGCAGACCCATCGCCATTCGCTCCGGGGCCCGGTATGGCCGGAATGGATCGGTTTCCTCGCCGCGGGCACGGCCATGCAGTATCTCGCCCGCCGGTCCGAACCGAGCCACGAGCGCGGAGCGTGGCAACTCCGCGACCTGACCGATGATTCGCAGGCCGAACCGGTCCAGTCTGGCCCGCACCTCCGGGTCGCGGCTCAGCATGGCTGCGGCGAGCGACGCCAGAAAGGCCGCCTCGTCGCCTGACTCGACGATGCGGAGGGCGACGGCGCCACTCGCCTTGCCCGCCAGAGAGGCGGCTGCAGCGGCCGCGAAACGAGTTCCGGCGATCCCTGCGGACGGCGGTCCGGGCAGGATCGCCCCCAGGGCCTCGGTAATCCGGCCGACCATCAGAGGCTCCGCTCCCCACAGCCGCTCCAGGCCGTCGAGCTGGACCTCGACCCGCCCAAAGCCGGGCCCCGTCGGGTCTGTCTCTGCGGCCACGCCCGGGCTGAAGCCGGCCAATCGATCGAGCGCCGCCTTCAGGGCCGCGGCATCCGCTACCAGGTCCGGGTCGAGGAAGAGTGCCTCGGGAGCGAGCCTATGAGCCGCCCCGAGTGGCATCCCGACGCGAACTCCCAGTTCGAGCGCCCGCCGATTCGCGTCCAGGACCGATCCGTCCGTCCACGGTCTGCCGCCCAGAACGATCGGCGCCGCCATAAATGGCTCGGAAGCTCTGCTGCGGGCCAGACGAAGAAGAAGGTGGGGCCAGTGGAGATGGAGGAGTCGCATCGTTGAAAACCGGGATGGCAGTGAGATGGAGGGGTGGCGACGGCCGGGCCGGGTATGGAGCGCTCGGCCGCGATCTGCCGGGCGGAGCGACTCCCGTCATCGCGCTTAACCGTCCCGTCCCGGGAGCGCTTTCTCGCAGAAGCTCGCTCCTCACCAGGCAAGCGTCGCGCAGCCCGCCCTCCGCGTACAAGATTCGCAGCTCCGCCGCCCGGCCCGGAGGCCCGAAACGATCCCGGACCACCCGGACCTCGATCCGCTGACCGACCACGTCTCGACCCAGTCGTATCCACGCTCGACGGCTCAGCTCCAGCCTGAGCGCGGCAACCTGGGCGAGGGCGCTCGCCAGGGCCGATGGCAGGCTCGGCGGCTCCAAAACGACGAGCTGAACGCCGGCTCGCCGCGCCAGTGCGGCCAATCGGCCGAACCGCTCCGCCATGGTGGCTGCCGAAATCCCGGCTCCCTCCAGAGGCCGGGCAGGCAGATCCAGCAGCAGCAGGTCGACGGTCCGGTCCTGGAGGAGCATCGCCGCCATCGCCAGTGCCTGCTCGATCGAGTCGGGCGTCAGGACGACCAGCCATTCGAGCCCGACGCCACGAGCCACTGCCTCGACCGGATCAAGGCATCTGGCCAGATCCAGATACGCCACGATGCCGCCGGCGGCCTGGGCCTGGGCCATGGCCTGCAACGCGAGGGTGGTCTTGCCGCTGGTCCCTTCGCCGTGCAGGGCTGTGGTTGCCGCGCGCGGCAACCCGCCCAGGCCCAGGATGGCGTCCAGGGCCGCAAAGCCGGTTGGTATCGCCCGATCCGATGCCGCCGGCGAACTGTTCGGTATGCCCGGCAGGTCTTCCGCATCCTCGGCCGGACTCGGCCGCGGCGCTACCGCCAGGGCCCCCACGACCTCGCCACCCGGGCGCGGAGCTGCTCCACCCCAGCGTTCCCGGAGGGATGCCAGAGCGGCCTGGACGTTCGGTGGAGGGGCGGTCATGGGGTGCTAATACTAGAACAGACGTTCTATACGTCAAGTACTCAGGCGCGCCGGGGTCCCTGGGAGGCAACGCACCGGTCCCCGTGGTAGCGTCGCTGGCACGCCGCATCGCGCAGTCGTGTGGAGCGTCTCAACAGATGTTCCACAACGGCCCCTGGCTATAAGCTGGACGCATGGTCGTCATCGAGCCACCAGTCTCGGAAGAGAAGGTCCGCCAACTACCGCGCCAGGAACCGCCGGTTGAGGGCCCGGCGAGGTGATGGCGCCGCGCGCGTCGCAGCCGTTGACTCACGCCCCGACGTTGGGCGTCCTGACGGACTGGTTGGAAGGCGAGTACCAGAGCGCCGTCGTCGGGGGCATGGTGGAGGCCGCGCGCGCCGGCGGCGCCAATCTGGTCTTTCTTGCCGGCTGCATGCTGCGCGCGCCGCTACGCTCAGGCGAGCGGCACAACGTTGTCTACGACCTCGCCCGTTCCGACGGCATCGATGGTCTCGTGCTCCTGGCCGGGACTCTCACCAACCACCTGGGCCCCGATGACCTCGCCCACTATTGCGAGCGCTACCGTCCACGGCCGATGAGCAGTGTCGCCGTCGAACTCGACGGGATGACCGGCATCCTCGTTGACGGCGAACAGAGCCTGCGAGAGGGGATCCGACACCTGGTGCAGGACCACCAGTTCCGGCGAATCGCGTTCGTTGGTGGGCCGGAGGGGAACAAAGAAGCGCAGGATCGCCTGCGGACGTACCGGGAGGCCTTGACCGAGTACGGGCTTCTGCCGCCCGATTCGCTCATCGCGACCGGAGACTACCAATACGAGAGCGGGGTAGATGCCGTGCGCGTCCTGCTCGACGAGCGGGGTGCGACCTTCGACGCGATCGTCGCCGCCAACGACCAGATGGCGCTCGGGGCAATCGACGCACTGCGCGTCCGCGACATGCGTGTGCCACGGGACGTAGCCATCATCGGATTCGACGATATCACCGAGGCCCGCTACTCTTCGCCGCCCCTCACCACGATCCGACAGCCGCTCCGGCAGCAGGGCCGGCTCGCCGTCGAGGTCCTCCTCCAGCGTCTCCGCGGCGAGCAGGTGGAAGACGTCCTCGTGCTGCCTACCGAGCTCGTCGTCCGGCGCAGCTGTGGCTGCTACCCGGACGGACGCCGCGTCTCCATGCCGCGCAACCCGAGGTCC
>PMNU01000135.1:0-13826 GCA_003165675.1 Chloroflexota bacterium | reverse complement strand
CGCTGCTCAAGGAGACAATGCGCTCCGGCGCGACGGGCAACCCCTGGCAGCCGGCCCTGTCTGCACTGAACCGCGAACTGTTGCCCTGCCTGGCATCGGATCCGGTCATGAGCTCGCGGGCCGAGGATCTGCTGCAGGAGGCGCGGATCCTGGTCGGGGAGGCCGTCGGGGATTCCCAGGCCCAGCATCGCTTGATGATCGAGCGCCGCACGCGAGCCCTCTCACAGGCGACCGAGATACTGAGCGCGGCATTCGATCTCGAGTCGCTCGGCCAGGCGATCCGCGATTGCCTGCCAAGACTCGGCGTTCCCAGCGCCTATCTCGTGGTGGATGACGAAGTCTCGCACGCCGGTGCGCGTGTGGTCTTCGCCCACGATCCGGTACGAGATTCGGCAACCCTCGAGCGTCTCCGCGACGCTGCGGTCGAGGAGACTTCGATACCGGACGGGCTGCTGCCGGTCGACCGCGCCTACGCCATGGTCGTGGAGCCCCTCTTCTTCAAGGACGATCCACTGGGCTACGCCATTTTCGAGATGGGGCCGATAGAGGCGTTCACCTATGAGGCCTTGCGAATACGGCTAAGCGGCGCGCTGAAAGTAGCCCTGCTCATCGAGGAGCTCCGGGTCCGCGCCGGCCAGCTCCGTCAGGCCCAGAAGATGGAGACGCTCGGCGAGCTGTCCGGGGCCATCGCCCACGATTTCAACAATCTGCTTCAGGCCATCCACGGCTATGCGGAGCTGGCCGGCGCCGCCGATCCTGGCAATGCCGAGTTGACGGCCGACATCGAGGAGATCGTTCGGGCCGCCGACCGGGCCTCCGGGCTGACACGGCAGCTGCTCACGTTCAGCCAGCCAACCCGGGCCAACGCTCGCGTCGTGGACGTGAACATGTGCATCAGAGAGACGGTCCCAATGATGAGGCGCCTGCTCGGCGCGACGATCCAGCTGTCGGCGGTTCTCCGGCCGGAGGCGGGCACCATCCTGATCGACCCGAGCCAGCTCGAGCAGGCAATCGTGAATCTATGCGTGAACGCGCGGGACGCCATGCCGGGCGGCGGCTCTCTGACGATCGAGACGGGACGGCGCCCCGCTGGGCCGGGTGTTCCATCGAGCCCATCCGATCTGGAGCCGGAACTCTGGGCTCCGCTCCCGAGCGGGGAGCAGGACCTGACCTTCGTGGCCGTGAGCGACACGGGCGTGGGGATCCCCCCGGAGATCAGGGACCGCATCTTCGAGCCCTTCTTCACTACCAAGGAGACCGGTCAGGGGACCGGGCTCGGCCTGTCGATCGTCTACGGGATCGTCCGCGGCGCATCCGGCGACATCTCGGTCGAGTCCGAGCCCGGTCGCGGCACCCGCTTCTTGCTCCTATTTCCTGCCTCAGGAGCCGCCGAAGAAGCCACGGTCGCCGCAGTCGAGCCGCCCGTCCACGGCTCCGAGACGGTGCTTCTCGTGGAGGACGAGGATGCCATCCGCAGGCTGGCGGCGCGAGTCCTGACCGACCGGGGATACCGTGTCCTCGTCGCCGCAAACGCCGCCGCAGCGCGTGAGCTGTGGTCGGCCAACGAGGGCAGCGTCGACCTGCTCCTCTCGGACGTAACGATGCCGGGGCTGTCGGGCGTGGCCTTCGCGGCGGAGCTGGCGGGCAGCGCGAAACCACCCCGTGCGCTCTTCATCTCGGGCTATCTTGCCGGTGGGGTGGGTGGACCCACCCTTCCCGCTGGAGCCCGCTTCCTGGCCAAGCCATTCAGCGTGAAGGCCCTGCTGGAGGCAGTCCGCGCGACGCTCGATTCCCCACGGATCGGCGGGAACAGAGGCGCCGGAGCCTGATCGATCGCCTCCGGTCGCCCTCTCGAGCCGCTGCCCAGTCCCGGTGGCCTGTTCCGCGTCGATTCTCAAGAGGCCGGCGGGTCCAAAGAGTCCGTAGGCGCCGACGGATAGGCTGGGTATGACGGCACGAAACTCAGGCCGCACCGCGGACAGGCGGGCACGGGATAGGGCAGGGGTTGTGCGCAGCGCGGACAGTACGGCATCTGTCGCTTGCGGTTCGGCTGGGCAAGCAGCGCGATGAAAGCGATGCCGATGCCGATGGGTCCCAGTCCGGCGCCGGCGAAGAAACCGATGATGGCCCAGGTGCCGGCACTGTGGCCTCGACTCGGCGCGATCGCGCCGCAAATGACCGCGCCGATCACCCCCGAAACCAGCGAAAGACACAGCCAGAAGAGAATGATCGGCCAAATGTCCATTCCTCTAGTGCCTGATCCTTCCCCTGCCTGTTCCGGCAACTTCGGAGGCGTCTACTTACCCCGAGCTCCCGTCCTCGATACGGGCGGTGAGGGTCACAATCGTCCTCGCCTGCGTCGTGCTGGTGTACCTGGCGACGCCGCGTGTGAGAGCGGCGTTCGGGCGCTCGCAGGCGCAGGACGCTCACGAGAGGCGGCCCCCGTGCGGGCAGAGCCCGGTCCACCGGACTCGTCGACCGGCAGAGGGCGACCCAGCAGGTAGCCCTGGCCCAGCTCGATGGCAAGGGCGCGCAGGACGGTGAGCTCACTTTCGGTCTCGATGCCCTCGACAATGAGCCGGCAGCCGGTCACGTGAGCGAAGTGACACAGGCCAACGACCATCGCCTGGCGCGCCTCGTCGGACTCGAGACCGGCGATGAGCGATCGATCGAGCTTCACGAATGCCGGGCGCAACTCGACGATATGGCGCAGGCTGGCGAAGCCGGTGCCCGTGTCATCGACGGCGAACTCCACATCCGGTCCGAGCGCGGCCATGGCCGTGCGGAACGCCGGGTAGTCGGCGATGGCCGCGTGTTCGGTCACCTCGAGCACGACGTGTCGGCGGCTTGCGGCGAGGAGCTTGTGAAGCGGCTCTACCGCGAGGATGAACTCGGGCGACGCATTCAGGTTGAGCCACGCCGATTGCGGAAGGGCCTCGGCGGCCCCCAGGGCAGCCTCGAGCGTGGCGGTCTCGATCTCGGCCCCGAGACCGACCGCGCTCCCCTCCGCGAACACCAGCTCCGGATTGGCGCCGTCGGTGAAGCGCGTGAGCGCTTCGTAACCCACGATGCGGTTGCTCGCAAGCTCGACGATCGGCTGGAAGACCGGCCCGAAGGCTCGGCGGGCGATGACGTCAGCAATATGGTCGCGGCCCCGCCCAAGCTCGGTCCGCTCGGCCACGTCGCGGCCAATGAGCGCCCCGGCCAGGTCGGCGAACTCGGCCAGGGCCGGCAGTGACTCACGGATGCCGACCTCCTCGACGCCTTCCCGGGCGGACGCGAGCAGAAGTCCGATGACCCGCCCGTCGTATCTCACCGGCGCACAGCCAACCGAGTGAATCCCGAGGTGGCTCGAGATCTGGTTGTACGGGTTCGCCGGCCGGTTCACCCACGCCTCGATCCACGGGCCGTCGATGGCCCGCTGCCAAAGCTGCTTACTACGCTCCAATGGGAGCTGTCGGAGCGGCGGGTCGGGTTGATCCTGGACGACGAAGCCGACCGGCCGCGCATGTCCATCGATCCCGAAGAGGAAGAGACCTGCGGACATGACGCCGGCGAATCTCACGATCTGGCGGCAGATCTCCTGAGCCGTTGCCTCCGGCGTTTCGCCTGTGCGCAGGCCGCGGATCGTCTGCGCGATGAGAGCGCGCTCACGGCGAAGCTGGGCCGAACGCTCCTCCAGCTCCCGTTCCGTCGTCACGTCCCGCTGGACGGCCACGTAGCTCGTGATCGCGCCGGTGGAGTCGCGGACCGGCGAGATGACCGCTTCCTCGGTGAATAGCGTGCCGTCCTTGCGCCGATTGACGAGGTCGCCTGCCCAGGGCAGACCGTTCGTGATCGCGGCCCACATCGCATCGTAGAACCAGGGCGTCTGGACGCCGCTCTTGAGCAGGCGCGGGTTCTGGCCGATGACCTCGTCGCGGGTGTAGCCGGTCGCTCGCTCGAAGGCGCGATTGACATACGTGATCCTCGCCTCCCGGTCCGTGATGATGATCGACTCGGCCACCTGCGCGATGCCTGCGGCGAGGCGATCGCGCTCCCCCTCGGTATTCGATTGCTCGGTGACGTCGACGCCGATTCCACACACTCCGATGGCCGGGTCGACGCCTGGCAGGGGGAACTCGACGAGCAAGACAGTGTGGATCCCATCCTCGAGCGGCATCACGCGCGAGAAGACCTGCGGGCCGGCCCCGTGGAGGGTGGCCTTGTCGTGCGCGCGCATCATCGCCGCGGTCACATGAGGCCACATATCGGCGTCGGTCTTGCCATGCCAATCGGGACCCATCTGGCTGCCGAGGGTGGCGAGAAGGTACGGATTGGCGTACACGTAGCGGCCGTCGAGGTCCTTCACGAATGCGGCCACGGGCAACTCTTCCATGAGGTCGCGGAAGTGCGCCGTGAACGGATCGGAGAGGATCGGGACGGCCGTCTCGTCGGTTATCGTCAGGTCCTTCGACTCGGGCGGCGGTCCGCCTCTGGACGTGCGGTGCCGGAGCGCACGCGGGTCGCGATGTCGATCGGCGTCTGACCTCGAACGATCTGTCATCGCTCTCACCCCGCGACCGCGCTCGTCCGGCATCCCGACGTCACCGGCCGGTCACCGTAGCCATCCGCACAGTACGCCGTTTGCGGGCAAGAGACCAGCCCACCGGAATTGCAGTCCGTCTTCTTTGGCTCGCGCCAGGCAGCCCCCGTTCGCCCAGAGTTGCGCGGGCGAACCTGCGCTGTGAAGCATTTCAGGACACCGAGACCTGAACCTGATGGTATCCCGTCGCGCCAGCCGGCTCGGGACCGCCGGGGGTTTGGGTCTGCACGGCCCCGGTCCCGTCTGTCGCGCGGACCTGAATCGTGTGCTGGCCCGGCTTCGCCTGCCAGCGCAGCCACCACTGCACCCACGTCGCCCTGGAGATGGCGCGGCTGAGCATGGTCGTCTGCCAGGGCCCGTTGTCGATGCTGACCTCGACGCTGGCGACCCCTCGGTCGGGAGCCCAGGCGAGCCCATCGATATCGACCTCTCCGGCCGCCAGGGTCGTGCCGTCCGAAGGATGGTCGATCCGCGACGCGGTCAAGATCGGGCCGTCCTTCGCCCAGCCCAGGGCGACCCAGTACGCGTCGAAGGCTTCTCGGGTGGTCAGTTCGATCTCGGAAAGCCATTTCGTGGCAGACACATACCCGTACAGGCCGGGGACGATCAGGCGCGCCGGATACCCGTGCTCCGCCGGCAGCGGCAAGCGGTTCATGCCCACCGCGATCATCGGCTCCCTGGACGGATCGAGCGCCCAGGCCGTTGGAAAGCCGACCGTGAACCCGTCGACCGAGCGCCCCACGATCTGGGTTGCGCCCGATTGGACGCCCGCCTGGGCAAGGACCTCCTTGAGGTGGACCCCGGTCCAAAGTGTGTTGCCGACGAGGCCCCCACCGACTTCGTTGCTGACACAGGCCAGCGTTACGTACTGCTCGAAGAGCGGCATTGCCAGCAACTCGGAGTAGTTGAACGTCAGGGGATGGTCCACCATGCCGGTCACCCGGAGCTGCCAGGTGGAAGCGTCCACCTGCGGCGACAGCAGCTCGGTGTCGATCTGGTAGAAGGCATCGTTGGGGATGACGATCGGAGTGATCCCGGTGGCGGCCAACGACTCGTCGGCGACCAGGGGCTGCGCCGGCGCGGCCGGGGCTGGCAAGCTGGCCGATACGGGGACGCCCGACGGGTGCCCGCGGGCGATGAGCAGGCGACCCAGCGCCCCCGCGGCCACGGCGCCGACCAGGAACGCGCCGGCTCGGAGAAGGAAGCGCCGTCGGCTCCAGCCCGGCATCGAGGCGTTCGGCATCCCGCCAGAGGGAGCTACCGAGCCGTCGTCCTCGTCCCGGCCGGTTCGGCCGAGGCGCACCGGCGCCAGGAATCCGGCATCCGCAAGGAGGATCCGGAGCGCCCCAATGCTCGCCCCGGTGGCGAGGGCCGCGTTCACAGCGGCCAGCACAGTCGAATTCAGCGGCTGCAGGGCCGCGGCGGCGAAGGCCGCCAACCCGAACCCGGCGAAGAGTCGCGATGCGTTGCCGAAGCTGCGGCGGCCGACTACCCCGGCGACCGCCGCAACGAGCAGGGCCACTATCACCACGGCGACGTTCAGGGCGAGCTTGTCGCTGGTGCCGAACAGCGTGGCGACCAGGTCCTTCGCGCCGGGGGGCTGCTTGGCGATGACGAAACTCCCGACCGCGATGATCAGCGACGGGGCTCCGGGAACGACGCCGGCCAGCAACTCGCTCGCGGCGATCCCCACGGCCCCGGCGGCGACCCCGGCGCCCGCAGCACGTAAGACGGGTCTCGCCGGCGACGACCCGGGCGAGTGGCGACCATCCGCGAACTCGGTCATGCGCCCGGGACCCCATTGGCGGATTCCGAGACGATTGCTGCGCGGGCAACGACGGGCTTCACGGCGGGCAGGCTATCAGCTAAGGAGCCCTGAAGCGATCGTGTGCTGTCTGGTAGTTCCAACAGGTCACTCCGGAGCGAGAGGAACGCTTCGGGCGAGGATGGTGGCACCCTGCGCCGGCCATTTCCACACCGGGCAGCCATCGTGGCGCGCCGTCCATGGCGCGCCGTCTATCGAGTGGGTAGTCACTCAGAGCCGCTCCAAGCGTTCTCCTGACCAGCCCCCAGAACGCGCACCGCCTGTATTGTTAGCGGCACGAGCTCTTGAGTCGAACAAGGACTGCCTGGGTAGGAGAGCGCTGAAATGGTGCGCATCTGCAAGCCGGTCCTGGCCGTGCTGGCCGGGCTTTCCCTGGTCGTCGGTGGCTGCAGCAGCAGTGCCGCCACGACCGCACCCGCCACGACGCCGGCTGTCAGCGTCGCGACCGTGGCCATCCCGACCGTCGCGCCCGCAACGCCCACGCCGCCCGATCCCGACGAGCTATTCGCCAGGGGCATCGCGGAAGGGCCGGCCTGGAAGTCGTTCCATCTGAAGATCGCACTGGGCGGAACGATCAAGGCCTCCTTCCTGCAGGCCACGGGCGACCCGGCCTTCAAGAAGCTCACGAGCGATGTATCGCTGGATGGCATCGCCATCGAAGGCGATGTGGACGCCGTCAACCTGGCGTTTCACATGCCCATCAATGTGCCGGCGATGCCCGCAATCGGCGTCGCCGCGACGTCGGGCGACCTCATCATCAAAGACTCGATGCTGTATCTGAAGCTGCCCGCTCTCGGGACCAAGTACCGCAAGGTGAAGCTGGGCACGATCTCAGGCGAGCTGGGCGTTCCGGTGGCGATCCCCACCGCGGGCGGGTCCTCTCTTGTGGGCATGGCCGACATGGTGGCGAGCCTGCGCCAGCAGCTGGAAACCAATGGTGTCACGCCGCAGCTCGCCGGCATCGACCAGATCGGCGGCAGGCCCGCGTATCACATCAACCTCACCCTGCCCCTCGCCAAGCTGAACAGCGACCTCGCCGCAGCCGAAGCCGCGGCCAAGTCCGACCGCACGGTCACCATCGGACCCTCGCTGCTGACGACGCAGATCGACACGGCCACGGCCGGAGTCTGGATCTACACCGACAACTACGAACTGGCGCAGGTCCAGATCGCGGTCGCCTCGTCGACGGTCGGCAGCCTCAACTTCACGATGACGCTGAGCAACTTCGACCAGCCGGTCACGATCAACGCCCCTGCCGCGAGCGACGTGGCGACCGGCCTGTAGTCTCTGCCGCCGGGCCGGGCCGGGCCGGGGCGTTAGCGGCGCTCGAGGGCTGGCTTGACCTCGGTCACGAGTCGCGTCATCGATTCCTCGTCGTACGGGGAGGGGAACCCGGCCACGAGGTGCCGGTAGCCGATCTCCAGGTAGGGAGCCAGACGCTCGGCTACATCCTGGGGCGTGCCGACCGGCTGGTCCTGCCAGAGAGTGGCCTTGCCGTTCCGCTCGAAGATGGAACGGAAGACGCGCCGCGCCTCCTCTCGGGAATCGCGTATCACCACCGTGCCGATCCCGGTCGTGCGTTCGATCTCGCGCTCGTCGCGCCCGACGGCCGCGCAATGGTCCCGGAGCACCGCCTCCTTCTTCCGGACATTGGCGATGCCGCCGCCGATGTTGCACGCGTCCGCGTACTTCGCGACGAGCTTGAGGGTCACCTTCTCCCCGTCGCCGCCGACGAGGATCGGCAGCGCGGGCTGGATAGGCGGTGGGTCGTTCCGGACCTGGCGGGCGTGGTACCTCTCGCCGCGCGCCGTGGGCCCCTCGCCGTGGAGCATGCCGCGCATCACCGGCAGCGCCTCGCCGAGCCACCGCAGCCGCTCGGGGAACCCGCTCCCGAAGGGGAAGCCGAACGCGACGTGCTCGGTTTCGAACCAGGCCGCGCCGATACCGAGGATGGCCCGCCCGTCGCTGATGTGGTCGAGCGTCGTTGCCATCTTCGCCACGAGCGACGGCTCGCGGAACGTGTTGGCCCCAACCATGAGCCCGATCCGGACCCGCTCGGTCGCCATTGCCCACGCCGTGATCGTGAGCCACGCCTCGAGCATCGGGCCGTCGTCCGAGCCGACGATCGGATAGACGTGGTCCCACGTCCACAGGGTGTCGTAGCCGAGCCGGTCCGCACGTTTGCCGGCCTCCAGCAGCGACGGCCAGTCGGTGTACTGGTTCCAGCAGAGGGCCCCAAGTCGAACGTCGTTCATACGTCGCTCCTGTGTCAAGCCGCGGCCGCGAGGCCTGAGTCCACCGAGCCCGAGCAGTGTTGGCTCAGCCTCGTCCCGTGAACGCACGGACCTTGTCCGGGGTGATTACGAAGATCTCGCGCGGAGCGGTGCGCGGATAGGGCGCTCCGACGTATCGCTGCGAGAGCTTGTTGATGAAGGCGAGCCCCACGTCTTCGCGGATCTCGGTGACGCGTCCAGTAATCGAGAGACGGCGCCACGGGTCCGCCGGATCAAGCATGGAGACCGCGATGTTCGGGCGTTGGCGCAAGGCGCGGCTCTTGTATGACTGGGTCGGCGAGCTCGTCAGGATGTACTCGCCGTCGTAGTCGACCCACATGACGTGGGTCACGATCGATCCATCCGCCTCGGCCAGCGACACGTGCGCGGGCACATTCGTGCGTACGAGGTAGGCGAGATCCTCCGGGATTGTCTGCACGCTGGCACCTCCTTCCGGACTGCTCGGCGTCGCAATCGCGTCGCCGATTCCCGATCGGGCGAGGCGCTCGGGGGCAGCGGCCATTGTAGCCGTCGCCCGCGCTCCGTCGTTGCTCGCCGCAACCATTTACCCTGTTAGCATTCGGCCATTCTCCGGAACGGCAGGACACGCCGGACTCTCCGGCGGTCTCCGCACCACAAGGGGGTCGAAATGCATCTCAGCACGCGCGCAGTCGTCGCTCTGTCCCTCGCCTGCTGCATCGTCGCGGTCTCGGCGTGCGGCTCCTCGAGCACGGCCACCGGCTCCACCGCCACGGCCGCGAACGCGACGAACGCGGCCGTCCCCACGAGTCAGGCCGCGAGCCCGACTTCCGCCCCCGCGGCGGGCGGCGGCACGCATCAGTTCAAGGCGACCCTAACGGTGACCGGAGCCGTCAAGAAGACGGTGGACTTCACTCAGCCCCTGACCGCCCTGCCGCCCTGCGCGACCCTGGCCCAGACCGGCTTTTCGGGCACCTGGAGCATTCCGCAGCCGAACTCCAGCGACTTCAAGCTCAACTGGAACGTCGACGGCTACAAGGGTCCCGGCACCTACGCCGACGCCTCCGCCTACGACAACTCGGTTGAGTTCGACGGCGCCAACGGCGAGGAGTTCGATCAGGTGGACGCGAGCGTCCTGTCCGTCACGATCAACGCCGACGGCTCGGGCACGGCGACCTTCCAGAAGCTGCAGGATCAGATGATGGACAAGTCCGTGAACGGCACCGAGACCTGGACCTGCAGCTAGAGGCTCGGGCCGCCGCATCGCCGCGCGTCGCCGCGTGCCAGTGTGGCCTGGGGATGCGGCCGGCGGCATGTCCGAGCGATGATGCATAGACTTAACTGAAGGAGCGTCCAGGCGGCAGGGCCAGCGCCTCTGCGTGGCGGCCGCCTCTGCGCCGCGTCGCCCGATCGGTCCTGTCCGTTCGGGCAGCCGAATCGATTCCTCGCGGGCGCGAAGCCCGCCGCAGGCCGCCCTCCGCGACCGCCATCGCCGAACACCGTCCATCGCCCAGCACAGGAACAAGGTGCATGACCCAGAACCAGCCTGACGGGGTCGCCGCGACGGCCCTCGCGCCTGACGCAAGACCTGCGGAGACCAACGGCGGGCGCCGCTCCCGGAAGCACGACCCCAACTACAAATGGGTCGCGCTGTCGAACACCACGCTCGGCGTCCTGATGTCGGCGATCGACGGTTCGATCGTCATCATCTCCCTGCCCGCGATCTTCACAGGCATCCAGCTGAACCCGCTCGACCCCGGCAGTACGAGCTATCTGCTCTGGATCATGATGGGCTACCTGCTGGTCACGGCAGTGCTCGTGGTGGCGTTCGGGCGCCTCGGCGACATGTTCGGGCGGGTCCGAATGTACAACGCGGGCTTCGTCATCTTCACTGTCGGATCGCTGCTTCTGGCCCTGACCCCGTTCACCGGACCGGCCGGGGCGATATGGATCATCTTCATGCGCCTCGTGCAGGGGGTCGGCGGTGCGTTTCTGTTCGCGAACTCGCAAGCCATCCTGACCGATGCCTTCCCGCCCCAGCAGCGGGGCCTGGCCTTTGGCGTCAACGGCATCTCCTTCCTCGCCGGCCAGTTCGTCGGGCTCGTGGTGGGCGGCGTCCTGGCGGCGATCAACTGGCGCCTCGTCTTCTTCGTCAGCGTCCCCTTTGGGCTGCTCGGCACGATCTGGGCGTACATGCGCCTCGAGGAACTCGGAACGGTCACGCACTCGAAGATCGACTGGCCCGGCAACCTGACATTCGGGATTGGGCTCACGGCGCTCCTGATTGGGATCACCTACGGCATCCAGCCCTACGGCGGCGAGACGATGGGCTGGACCAACCCCTTCGTCCTCTCCATGATCGCCGGCGGCGTGGTGCTGCTGGGGCTGTTCGTGTGGGTCGAACGCCGGGTCGCGGAGCCGCTCTTCGATCTTGCCCTCTTCCGAATTCGCGCCTTCGGCGCGGGCAACCTGGCCGGGTTCCTGTCCGCGCTCGGGCGTGGCGGGCTGTCATTCATGCTCGTGATCTGGCTGCAGGGCGTGTGGCTACCTCTGCACGGCTATTCCTTCGCCGATACGCCGCTGTGGGCTGGCATCTACATGCTGCCGCTCACACTGGGCTCGCTCGTGTTTGGGCCGTTGTCCGGAATACTGTCGGACCGGTTCGGGGCCCGGCCGTTTGCCACCGGGGGCATGCTAATCGCCGCCGTCTCCTTCTTCGGCCTCATCCTGCTGCCGGTGGACTTCCAGTACTGGCAGTTCGGCGGTCTGCTGCTGGTGAGCGGCATCGGCGGCGGCCTGTTCTTCTCGCCCAACATGGCCGGCATCATGAACAGCGTTCCCGCGCGCCAGCGAGGCGCGGCCGCCGGCATGCGAGCCACGTTCCAGAACTCGGCCACGGTGGTGTCGATCGGCGTGTTCTTCACGCTCATGATCGCCGGTCTGTCGGCCTCTCTCCCGAGCGCCCTCTACGGCGGGCTCACGGCTCATGGGGTTCCGGTCGCGGACGCGTCGCAGATCTCGCACCTGCCGCCGGTCGCCAGCCTGTTCGCCGCCTTGCTCGGGTACAACCCCATGGCGTCGCTGCTGCCCGCCGGGGTTCTCCACGCCCTGCCGGCGTCCCAGGTCGCGATCCTCACCAGCAAGGAGTTCTTCCCCCAGCTGATCGCGTCGCCGCTTCAGGGGGGACTCGCCATAGTGTTCTTCGCCGCGGGCGCGATGGCGCTCGTTGCCGCCTGGGCGTCCTGGCTCCGAGGCGGCCTGTACGTCCACGACGAGTCGGCCGCCCAGTCGCGGCCTACGCCGGCGTCCCCCGCCGTAGAGCGGTAGACAGGTCGCGGCCGGCCGCCGGCGATCGCCCGGGCTCCGCCCCGGTGCGATTCCTGGAAGGCGATACTGGGCGAACGGCTACGGTAGATTTGGTCGCGGTCCGACTGGTCGCATCCGGACGGTCGGGACTTCGCCTGACCGGCGCGTCGGCGTCGTGGCCTATTCAGCGATATCCGAGCAAGCCCAGCAGGGCGGCGGGCGATGTGCCCGGCGCGACCCGGACTCTCGGGGCCAGGAAGCGTTCGGCCCACGACTCCTGACCCTGGATGTTCACCGTTGGGGGAGGCGCCGGGTTGGCTCCGGCCTCCTGCGTCGCCCCAGGCGCCTGGACCGTTAGATGGCCATCGAGCACCGCGATCCGAAGCTCCTGGCAGGCGGCTACGGCGGCGACGACCCGGCTGTTCTCTCGGCCGGAGGGATAGGCAAGAGACTCCGGCCAGCGGCCGGTGACCTGAGCGATCCGAGAGGCGCCCGCGTCTATCTGGTACTTGAGTCCGTCGGCTCCCTGCGCGGTCAAGCTGAGATGGTCCATGGTGTGGTCGCCGATCTCATCGCCTGCGGCGAGGAGCTTTCCGAGCTGGCCGGACGATAGGAAGTCCGGCTTGTCGATCCGGCCGGCGACGACGAAGAACGTAGCTACGTAGCCGTGGCTCTGCAGGATCGGGAAGGCGTAGTTGTAGCCGTCGTTCCAGCCATCGTCGATGGTGATCGCGACGGTTTTGGCCGGGGGCGTTATGTGTGCCTGCAGGTCGTCCGCGAGCCTCGCCGTCGTGATCGTGTGCCAGCCGGCTCGTACAAGAGCGGTGAGCTGGGCGTCGAACGTCTCCGGCGCCACGACCAGCCCGGCCAGGGAGTTGCCGGCCTCGGCTCTGGGCACGATCCGGTGGTACATCAGGATCGGCACGTACAGGGTGAAAGAGCTGGCTCTGGGGCTCGCCGGCGCCGCAACCGGGATTGCGCCCGGGACCGAGGCCGGATCGCAGCTGTTGACGATGGGGAAGCTGCCGGCCAGCGGCGGCTGAGTGGCGGGCGGCGTGGCGATCTCGAGGCTCGGCAAGGGGCTGAGCGTGGGAGTGGCCGTCGCGATCGTCGCAGCCGGCAAGCTGTGGCTGGGCGGTGCGGCCTCCGGCGTCGGGCTCATGGAAGTCGAGCTACCGGGGGCCGAGGTGCCGCAGCCGGCGACGACCGTCAGGACGGCTATGCAGGCGGCGGCCAGGGCCTTGTGGCGGCGGCGAGCTTCGGTCGTGGCTCTCGTTCCGAGCATGGCCGATTCTTGCACGCCCGCAGGACGGACCGCTAGGCCGGCCCGTGAGGGCCTCCAGTCGCGTGTCCTAGACTGGAGGCCGTCAGTTCAGGGCCACTCGGCGGCCTTATCGTGTCGCTCCGGTTTGCGGCGCCGAGCAGCGGAGAACCGGCCGGCAGGTGTGCAAGATGGCTAATGGATCGGCCGCCAGCTCCATCGACGAGTACATCGCAGGATTCCCTCCGGAGACTCGGAAGGTGCTGGAGGAGTTGCGGGCACTCATCAAGACGTCTGCGCCAGGCGCCACGGAGGCGATCAGCTACCGGATTCCCACCTTCGTCCTGAACGGACACCTGGTGTACTTCGGAGGCTTCGACAAGCACGTGGGGTTCTATCCGACGGGGAGCGGGATCGAGGCGTTCAAGGAAGAGCTCAAGCCCTACAAGGGCGGGAAGGGCTCGGTTCGGTTTCCTCTCGGCCAGCCGCTGCCCACGGATCTGATCCGCCGGATCGTCGAATTCCGGGTCAAGGAGAACACCGGCAAGGTCAGGAAGTAGCGGCGGCGCAATCCCAGGCGGCTGCCATGTCGCGGCG
>PMNU01000053.1 GCA_003165675.1 Chloroflexota bacterium | reverse complement strand
ACACACGTCGTGGGACTTGACCTCGCCCTGGTCTCAGTGGCATGCGGCGCAGCCCAAAGCACCGGCCACGGGCCGAGTCAATGGCCACCTCGCACTCACTATCCCCTGACGGATGGTCCCGTCGTCTCGTTGCCGACTCAGCCTCCGGCCACTCCGCTGCCCTCGGGCATAGTCTGGTCGTGCCCAACGGTCATGCTCGATCCAGTCACCGTCATCTGGGACAAGACGAACCACACCGTGTCGTTCAGTCGGGCCGACCTCCGATGGCCTCGCGGGTTCTCGGCTCGTGAGCTCAACGGGCGCCTGCAGATCGTTAGTCCCGACGGAACCATCGTCGCCAAAGACGGCGACGTCCTCGACACGCTGGGGGGCGGCCCTGACATCTGTAGCGTCGGCGGTGTGATCTATGAACCGGCGACTTGACCGCGCCGGTGGAGCGAGATCACTCGGGGGACATGGCGGCTCAGGTACGGCCGCCTGACGACGGCTTAGGGCACCACGTCCAGTAGCAGCGGCGGCGTTGAGATCGTGTGGTCCGGGCTGGCCCCGTAGCAGGTCAGGCTGTCCCAGATCTGCGCGGTTGCCATGATCTGCCATCGGCCTGCTGACAAAAGTGAACGTCCGGGTCGGCCGAGGGCTGCGTATCGAAGGAAGCGTCAGGATCGTAGTCCACCCAGCCGATCGATTCGCCTGGCCGGAAGGTGGCAGCCGTTCCGCGGAGCAGCGTGGTCTGCGGAGCGCACATCAGATCTGATATCGACGCCCCCACTCGGGTGCCGTCGAGCTGCTTGAACGTGAAGTGGACCAGCCCGACATCGTCTCCGTCCACAGCGATCGAAGGAGCGGGCCCCTGGTAGGTCAGCGTCGCCACGACGTCGAGGGCATCCGAGGCGCGGTGCGTGCCCGACGGCACAGACACTGTGACAACGAAGGTCCCGTCGGTCGCCGCCTGACTGGCTCGCGGAGCGGAGGAACAGGAGGCGACCGCGAGCGCGATCGCCAGGACGACCACCTTGCATCGAAGCTCGATCGAGTCGACCACAAATGCCCCCCTTGGCGGCTGAATTCTATGCGGCGTTGGTCCGGAAGCTCAAGGAGATCGGTTACCTCGTTGGACGGTGCTGTCGCCGGACCATCACCACGTGTGGGAACGAAGTAGACGTAGCTCGTCAAGTAGGCGGCGAGATCACCCCAACCTTGCGACGAGGTCAGCTCTTCCCAAAGGCACAGAACCGGCAGCGAAAGAGCTGCGGCCTCAGGCGTTCGCGGAGCGCAGTCGCTCGGCCGCGCCTGGATCGTGAGCTGGAAGGATGACCAAACCCGGATTGCGCTCCTCGAGCTGCCGGACCATTGCCGACGCCCGATGGAGCTCGGCCTTATCCCCAACGCCCGGAATCCGGCCCGCCTCAAGCAGCCCTGACTCGTAGGTCAGGTCGCCGACAAGCAACAGAGGCGCTCTGTCCGGGCGCCGGACCAGGAGAGACATCGAACCCGGTGTGTGGCCCGGAGTAGGCAGAAGGACCAACGACCCATCACCCATGACGTCATACGCCGCCAGGAAGGGAGCGAGGGCCGGGTCATCCGTGGAGGCGAACTTGATCTGGCGGTACCGCACTCCGGGCAAGTCGATGTGGCGACGGAGCAATCCACGCAGCTCGGGGCGAGCCTTCTCCATATCCTGCCACTCGGCGTCCGCGACGATGAACTCCGTCTTGGACAGGTACGGGACGCCGCCAATGTGGTCCTGGTGGAGGTGGGACAGGATCGCGAGTCGGACGTCGGATGCCGTATAGCCGGCCGACGCGAGCTTCGCGGTCAGGCTGTCCTGCGGGCCGATCTGGAAGCGGGCCAGCCGCCCATAGAGCAACCCTGCGAAGCCGCCGGGGAAGTAGTCCGGGTCGGTGACCGAGGCCCGATCCTGTCCGGTGTCGAAGAGGACTAGGCCGCTAGCGTGTTCGATGACGTACACGTTGATTGAGAGCGGCGGAGTCCAGCTTCGCGACCCCATCAGCCAAACAAAGAGCGGAAGCCGCGTTCCGTTGCGCTGCTGGGGATGTATCTGGACCGTGCCGGTGCTGATTACCGAAACGGCTCCGACGGGTCCGGGGTTCTTCTCTGTGCGGCTGCCGGCTGTCGTCGTCGGTACTGCCGTTGCTGTCACGGTCTGCTCCTCGAACTACAGCGGGAAGTCATCCGTGCACTTGGCGGCAGGTTCGCCTTCGCTTTGGCATGCAGCGAACCTCAGAGCCTGGATGACGGGGCGGACATACTCGCCCGACCTTGCAAGGTAGGCGTTAGAGAGTCGGCGCTGCGAGGATGGAAACCCTGATCAGGGGACGGCTGAGACACCGGGCCCACTCCGGCCCGACCGCCAACCGAGGAGTGGCCCCTGAAGATGCCGCGATCGTGCGCACCAAACAAACTCGCGTGCGTGCGTGCGTGCGTGCNNTGCGGAGTGTAGATACGCGGGATGAAGGTCGTGATCTCGACTCTGTAGGGCGAGCTGAACTGGTCGGCCGGGATTACCTGCAGCCCGAGTCGGTAGCGTGGCGAGTTCGCTCCCAACCCCGGGGCGCTCGCGGTGAAGCCGGTGTCGGCGATGGTCTCGATGATCGCGTCCGCGGGGACGCCGTTCGCGATCGGCGTGGTGGTCGCTCCCAGCTTCCTTAGGACGTAGCGGACCACGAGCAGGATGACGAGGAACGTGAGGGCGATGGAACCGAAGATAAACGCAAGCAGGCTGATCACGAACGGCTGAACCTGGGTCGGATCGGCGGGGTTGTAGCAGCCCGCCACTCCGATGGCGACCGCGGCAAGGAGAGCCGAGACGGCGAGGTGGCCGGGGGCTGGCCGCGAGAGCGTCGCGAGCGGCGTCGTGACGGGTGAAGTGCCCTTGCCTGGCTCGTTCATCCTGTCGTCCCTCTCTTCCGCCACCGGACGCGCCGACTGCCAAATCTGCGTTAGTTCTCAAAGGTAATCGATGTCGGTCGGAATGCGGAGGCTCCAAGGACGGTCACGACTTGGTCGTCGTGCCGCTTTCTCCGGCTGGCCGCGTGTGATCGGTTGCTTGAGCGAGTGGTTCGGCTTTGTTAGCGGTTCGAGAAGGGCAACCGCTGAGGTTCCCGCCGCACAGTCGAGTCCTAGTCTCGTCGTCGAGCAGGTCGTCGTGAACGACCCGAAGGTGGAGGCAATCGTGTGGACGCCGCCTGCGAGACCCTTCTTCGAAAAGCAGCGGGAGTGCCCCCAAGCGGATTCGAACCGCTGATCTCAACCTTGAAAGGGTCGTGTCCTAGGCCTCTAGACGATGGGGGCGTCGGCGCGAACGGGAGTGTAGCAGGGCGGGCGGGATGGCTTCGGGGGCGCGTCTTCGGGGGCGACCGGGCGAGGCAGGACCGGCGGCGCGGCTTCATTGGCAAGCCCGAACGACGGGCGACGCGCCCGGCGACCGGCGGCCGCGATCCGGCGGCGCCCGAAGACGGCCTCAGCCGTTGAGCGCCAGAACCATGATCAACGAGCCCGCCAACGCGGAGGCGCAGATCACGGCGGCGATCCCCCCGACGAGGGCCAGGAGAACCGCGCGGCCGGTTTCCCCGTCCCGGCTCCTTCTGTAGGTGGCGACCGAGGCAATGACCGCGTCCAGCCCAAAGACGAGGCCCGTGACGACGCCCGCGCCGAGGAGGATTGCGACAGGGGTCGTGTGGCTCGTCACGGCCAGGGCGAGGAGGATCAGCGACCCGAGCGAGCCAATGCCGAGCGTGACCAGCGCCGGAGACAACCGCCGCAGTCGATCGGCAGGGGACAACGGAAGGTCGGGCTCGTCGTAGGCCGCGTTGGTGTCGTCGTCTACGTCCGAGGCGGCCCCCGTACCGTCGACCGAGCCGGCGGTCACGGGGGCGCGCGCGGCCGGAGAGCAGCCCGCGGACCGAGCTGGACCCGCAGGGACCGGCACGGCTGAGGGGGCGGGCACCCTCTCGTCGGCCGAGCCGGCGGGCCCGGTCGGAGGAGCAGCCGCGGCCGGGCGGCCGGGAACTGTCGAGGCCGGCGGCGCCGCGTCGGTTGGAGTGGGTGGCAGAGCCGGCCCGGGCAGGCCGGTCGTCGCCGCGGCGGACCGGTCGTACTTGCTCTGAGCCTCCCGCGGATCCTCGCTCATGGGTTGAGGTTACCAGGCGGGGCGGCCCGGCCGGCGCGAAGCCGCATCATCGAATCGGGCGGGGGTCGGTCGACGGAGGGCTGGCGCTACTCGGCGGAGGCTGCAGGTGCGACTGGAGCCTCGAACTCGGACGCCGGAGCCGCACGCGGCGCCGAACGATGGTAGATGGCGACCTGATACTCGAGCCGGGGCCGCTTGATCCGATCGGCCAGCTCGACACCCAGGGCGCCGAAACCCGCCTCCAGCAGCTCGCGCGCCTGCTCCATGGACTCGAACGTCCACCAGCAATGAATGACCCTCACCCGAAAGCCGTCGCCCAGGAACGGCCCGCGGCGCCGGCTCCACTCCACCTCGCGATCGCGGAGAGACGGCCACAGGCTCCAGACGTCGTCCCGGCCGTAGTCGTGAACGAGCAGCAGGCGGCCTCCGGGCCGCAGCAGGCGCTCCGCTTCGGCGACGAACGTCGAGCCCGGCGCGGCCAGCTCCGACCAGGGGACGACGACGACGTCCGCTTCGCCGTGCGGCAGCTCGGCGAGGCGAGACAGCGCGGCCGACTCGTCGTGCGCGTCCGGAAACGCCACGGCCGTGACTCGCGCCCCGATCTCGGCGAGTTGGCGACCTCGAAGGCCACGCCCCGCATCCAGCAGCAGGGCGTCGCGGCCCGAGACCGGTCCGAGGTCTTCGAGCGCGACGGTGAGCTTCCCCTCGATGTCGACGACGCGGAGAAATGCGTCCTCGAGCTCCGTCGTCGGCAGCGCGGCGGACAGGTCGGGCATGGCTCCTCCTAGAGGGTGGAAGCGGCTTCTATAACCACTCCCTCTCGAGCCTCCAGTTCGACCTCGAGAGTCCCCCTCTCGAGCTTCGCCGGTGCGAAGGTTGTCCCCCATTCGAGTCCGGACCAGCTTACCTGCTCGGCCAGGCAGCCGGCCAGCTCGGGAACCCGAAACTCGAGCCGAATGGGCCGGTCGCCCGCGTTCAGGGCCACCAGAAGCGACCGACCTGCCGAACCTGCGAGATCGACCGTCGGGCGGCCTTCGTCCGACGGTATCGAATCGACCGAGCGGCCTCCCACCGGCGGCCTGGCTCCGGCCGAACCTTCAGGGTCGAGCATTCCGTAGGCGACCGCCGAGCCTTCGGCCGAAAGCAACTCGAATCGACCCCGACGAAGCACCGGATGTTCCGTTCGGAGAGCGATCAGGCCCGCCACGAAGTCCCGAAGACCGCGGTCCTGGTTGACCGGATCCCAGGGGAAGGCGCGGCGGCAGTCCGGATCCTCGCGCCCCTCGAGCCCAACCTCGTCGCCGTAGTAGATGCAGGGCGCGCCGGGCAGGGTCATCTGGATCAACGTCGCGAGGCGAAGGGCAGTGGCGTCGCCGCCCGCCAGAGAGATGAAGCGCGGCGTGTCGTGGCTGTCGAGCAGGTTCAGCTGCATCGACGTCACCTCGGGCGGGTACGTGGCCATGACGCCCGCCAGCTGACGACCGAACTCGGGCCCGTCGATGGCGCGAACGTGCCGGGCGTATTCGTCCGTCTTCGCGACCATGGCCTCGTCCAGCCGACCCGCACCCGTGAACGACAGGATCGCCTCGGCCAGCGGGTAGTTCATGGCGGCGTGGAACCGGCCGCCCGCCAGCCATTCGGGGGCGGGGTTCCATATCTCGCCCACCAGATACGCCTCCGGATTGACCGCCAGTACCCGGCGCCGGAACTCCTCCCAGAACCCGGGCTCGCCGATCTCCTCGGGCACGTCGAGGCGCCAGCCGTCGATGCCGAAGCGGGTCCAGCGCTCGGCCACTTTGTAGATGTACTCGCGCACGGCCGGGTTGGAGTGGTTGAGCTTTGGCAGGGCCGGCAGATCCCACCAGGCCTGGTAGCCGAGACTCGCCTTTTCGCCGGAGTGGCCCGGGTATGCGGTCAGGCTCCGGCCTCCGGCGAGGACTTCGGGGTCGAGGTAGAACCAGTCGCGGTATGGCGAGGCGGCGCCGTTCTCCAGGACGTGGTGGAACGGCCAGAAGCCGCGGCTGGCGTGATTGAAGACGCCGTCGAGGATGAGCCGCATGCCGCGCCGGTGGACTTCGTCGAGCAGCTCGCGGAATGCCGCGTCGCCGCCGAGCAG
>PMNU01000011.1 GCA_003165675.1 Chloroflexota bacterium | reverse complement strand
GACCTGATCGTGTGGCGACCCCGCCCGGGCTGGACCTCAGCCTGACGTTCTGCCGCGCATCGACTGCTCTGCGGCGACGCCACCGGCCCCAAGGAGGTGGCCCGACTCTTCGCCGGTGCCGAGCCGACACTTCTTCGCGACCGATCCAGCATACGGGGTCAGCTACGACGCTTCCTGGCGTGACGGCGGATCTGCGCGACCGGCGCCGCCCAACTGGACCTCCACAGTATCGTTCGCGGCTCTCTTTGGCGTGGCTACTTGACGCCGTTGGCCCAAGGAATTGGTATCAAGACCCGCGGCCTCCCTGAGGCCCATCGGCTCGCTCACACGATGCGGGCATCGTCACGGCGTTACCCGTGGGTCGCGCCGCGGCAGCGTCTACCCGCGCCCCGGACCAGCTACCGGCCGCGGGCAAAACGCGATCGGGTGCGCTCCGGTCGAGGGGCGGTGGGCCGCGAGGCAGCCAGGAGCGCTTCAATCTCGCGCTGGAGCCTGCGGCCGATGGACGTGCGCGCCAGCCACTCGAGATAGTCAGGATCGCGGATCGCTAGCTCTCCTAGCGAGGACCCGGCATAACGGCCAAAGTCAAGGATGGTGCCCGAGCGGGCGCGAGGTGACGTCGGCCGCGGCGACTGAGTCGTCGCGGGGGGCCGCTGGTCTACCCCGTATCGCTCGGCCTGCGTCGTCTGCGCGGCGGCGGCTGTCCTCCGATACCGGTCGTGCCGTGCCCGCTCCTGCGGGTGGCCCAAGGTCTCCCACGCAGCGTTGAGCAACGCCATCTGCGCTCGAGTGCCGCCCAGGTCTGGGTGATACTTCCGCGCCAAGGCCCGGTATGCGGCCCGGATCACCTCCGGCTCCGCCTCAGGGATAACCTGCAGAATGCGGTATGGATCGTCGGCGGTGGGCATCACCTCCAGGGTCGTGAAGGTGGCAGCCCGGCGCTAGACCCCAGTCGTCAGAACTCGGATATACCTTGTGGGCGCCTATTGAGTCATACGCCTCGCGTAGCCCTTCGAGCAATCGGGGGCACAGCACGACTTCTCCGTGTTGCCTGGACGATAGGGCCGCGGACTCGGGGGGGGACCACGACGTGGTCATCGTGCGAGGGTCCTAATGAGCGAGAAGTGCTGCGACTGTCACGGGGCGGCCTTCGGGGCCGAGGAAGCGCCGCGCCGGAGTATCGTCAGTCCGCGGCGGCCCGGTCCGCCGCGGGAGGTTTCATGGATGTCGCCGAGTTCCGGCGTCTCATGGTCGGCGCGGCCGCGGCTGGCAAGTCCGAATCGCGCGCGGAGCGGGGCCTTCTGTGCGGCCCTCGGCGGCACACTTCAACCGCACGGGATAACCTCCATCACATAAACCGGATCCAACCCGCGGCCAGCTATTCAGGCTAACAAGGCGCGGACCTCGCGCGAACGGTGCACACAGCCTTGACGTACGTCGTGGCGATCATCTAGCAGGAGCCCAAACATGAAGTACACACATTTGGGACGCACGGGGCTCGAAGTGAGCCGGCTGTGCCTGGGGACCATGAACTTCGGCTCGCTCGCCACCGAGGCCGAGAGCTTTGCCATCATGGACCGGGCTCTGGAGCTGGGGATCAACTTCTTTGACACGGCCAACGTCTACGGCCGCAAGACGGGCGAAGGAATCACCGAGCAGATAATTGGGCGCTGGTTCGCCCAGGGCGGCGGACGGCGGGAGAAGGTGGTCGTCGCCACCAAGGTCTACGGCAGCATGGGCGACCTGCCCAACGAGATGCGCCTGTCCGCCTACCACATCCGTCGCGCCGCCGAGGAGAGCCTGCGACGTCTGCAAACGGACCACATCGACCTCTACCAGATGCATCACGTGGACCGCGCCACGCCCTGGGATGAGGTCTGGCAGGCCATGGAGCAGCTCGTCACGGCCGGCAAGGTGATCTACGTCGGATCGAGCAACTTTGCTGGCTGGCATATCGCACAGGCACAGGGCGCGGCCAAGGCGCGCAACTTCATGGGCCTGGTTTCGGAGCAGAGCCACTACAGCTTGGCTGTGCGGGCGATCGAGCTGGAGGTGGCGCCGGCATGTCGCGCCTACGGGCTGGGGGTCATCCCCTGGAGCCCCCTGGCGGGCGGCATGCTTGCAGGCGGCCTGGAAGGGGCTAAGAAAGGCCGTCGCGCTGAGACCGAGCTCCGCGGCAATCTGGAGAAGCACCACAAGCAGCTCGAAGCCTACGAGGCCTTGTGCGGTGAGCTGGGCGAGAGGCCGGCCGACGTGGGGCTGGCCTGGCTGCTGAGCAATCCGGTCGTCACCGCGCCGATCATCGGCCCGCGCACCATGGCCCAGTTCGAGGGCAGCATGCGGGCGCTGGAGCTTGACCTCTCCTCTGAGACGCTGCAGAAGCTCGACGAAATCTGGCCAGGGCCGGGCGGCGAAGCCCCCGAGGCCTACGCCTGGTAGTGGCACAGGGGCAGTCGCTGGCATGACCGCCCTCGAATGAGCCACGAGGGCGAGTTGCATGCAACGGCTCGACGCTCTCGCTCGAACTATCTGAGCTTGCGCCGAGATCGTCGGCGAGGCGGAGTGGCGGCCGGAGGGAGTCTAGAGGGGCGGCTCAGCTGCGGCACATCGCCCCGGGCACGGCTCTTCACCTCGCGAGAGCCTGGGATGAGCAGGCTCGCAGCACCAAGATGATCGCAGACATGGCGATCCGCTTGGCCGAGATCGACGGCGTTCGGCCAGCAGCCGCGCCAGACCCCGAGGCGCTTTTCCTGCGGACTACCGAACTCGTCGCCGACCTGGTTGAGCCAGCGAAGGCCGAGGCGCTGGAGAAGGCCGGCGAGGGTCGGCAGGCGCTCGGTATCGCCAGCGCCTGGGTGCGGACGAAGGTTGCTCCGAGGGCCGCTGTCGGAGCCGAATGGGGCACTCAGCGGTAGACCTGATCGGCGCGCTGGTAGCAGTCCCATCGGGCTGGGAACCGGGACGAGAGCCCTTGACACGTGGGAAAGCGTGATACATTACTACTGTCTGTGGGAATCTATCCTACATTAGGTCCGTATGAAAGAGACTTTCCAACATGATTTTCCACAGCCCTGATCTCACAGAACAGGAACTTCAGGTCATCTCCAGGATCGATCGCGTGCGGGATGCTCTCCGCAATCAGCTCCCGGAGGAACGCCGCTGGGTCGGATTGCTGCGGCGCGTGATGCTGGCGCGAGCCATTCGCGGCTCCAACAGCATCGAGGGCTACAACGTCACTCTCGACGATGCCGCCGCGGCCGTAGCCGGTGAGCCGCCGCTCGAGGCCGAGAAGGTGTCGTGGAGAGCCGTCGTTGGGTACCGCGACGCCATGACGTACGTGTTACAGCTCGCCGATGACACTCATTTCCTCTACGACGAGAACCTAATCCGTTCGCTTCACTACATGATGCTGTGCTATGCCCTCGACAAGAGCCCCGGGCGCTGGCGACCTGGCTCGGTCTTCGTCGTGGACGAAGCAACCCACGAGATCGTCTACACGGGCCCCGATGCTATCGACGTGCCGGACCTCATGCACGAGCTCGTGGAGGATCTGCGTGCTGAGGATCGAGTCCCACCGCTGGTGAAAGCGGCGATGGCACACCTCAATCTAGTGATGATCCATCCGTTCCGAGATGGCAACGGGCGGATGGCGCGCTGCCTGCAGACTCTGGTCCTTGCCAGGGAAGGCATCGTCGCCTCTCCGTTCGTGAGCATCGAGGAGTACCTCGGTGCCAACACAGAGGCGTACTACGGGGTCCTCGCCGAAGTTGGCCAAGGAAGCTGGCAGCCGAAACGCGACGCTCGCCCCTGGATTCGATTTGTCCTCACTGCTCACTACCGCCAGGCCCAGACCATGGTCAGGCGTGCCGAGGAGGCCGAGCGGCGCTGGAATCTCCTCACCCAAGAGGCGCTTAAGTTGCAGCTTCCGGAGCGATCTATTCCGGCGCTATTCAACGCGTCGCTTCGCTTCCGACTTCGCAACGCAGACTATCGCGAAGTGGCCGAAGTCAATGACACAATCGCCAGCCGGGATCTGGGCCGCCTGGTGACGGCTGGGATGCTAGCCGCCAAGGGCGAGCGACGGGGTCGTTTCTACGTCGCAACCCCAAAGCTCATGGCCCTCAACGAGTCGATCCGAGCCGAACGAAAGCCAATCGAGGACCCGTTCGAGACACCGCTCAGCGAAACGCTCGGTCTTTAGTCCGGACCATCGCGCGAATCCGCCTTTTGCAGTGCCTCCCCGTCAAGGGCCCGGACGCGTTCTGGGTGCACCAATCAGGGCCGTGTAGGGCATCGACTCTATGGAACGATAGCGCGCGGCACCTGTTGGCTTCTACACTCGCCCGATGGCAATACCGGCTGATCTACTCGACGAAGCCTGGAGCCTCTATTCCGGCGGAGGCGGAACCGTGGTGCGGCCGTCCGTCCCCATCCTCGGGTTCGGTGACTCAGTGGCCTTCTTGAATTCGGCCGTTCGCGTCGTCACCGTCGGACTCAATCCCTCGCGGGTGGAGTTCCCTGAGGGCGATCGCTTCCTTCGCTTCCCGGCCGCGCACCTGCTGACCGCCCCACCTGCAACCGACGCTCAGCGTCTTGCCTACGTCAGCGCTCTCGACTCGTACTTCCGCTCGGCGCCATACCGAGGGTGGTTCGACCAAGGGTTCGAGCGCGTTCTGAATGGCCTCTCGGCGACCTACTACGAGGGCCTCCCCAACATCGCTCTGCACACCGATCTCTTGTCACCGCTGGCCACTGATCCAACCTGGAGCGGATTGGCGAAAGGAGATCGAGCGTCCTTTCTGCATGGTGGCCCGCCACTCTGGCACAAACTGATCCGGGCGCTGCAACCGGACGTTATCGTCGCATCGGTCGCCCGGCAGCACCTCGACCGCATTTCCTTTCCGCGCCTCGGCAACTGGCGCGTCATCCACACCGTCGACCGCGACCGTCCATTCGTCACCGAAGCCGTGGACATTGACGTCGTGCCAGGCAAGAGAACGGTGCTCGTGTTCGGTCGGTGCATGAACATTCCATTCGGTTCGGTGTCGCACGAGTCGAAGCTGTCAATCGGCACCGCGATCGGAGCCGACCGTGCCTGAGCCGGCGCTCTGCGCAGTCCAGTTCATTCATCCAGGTGATGAACACAGGCCCGACGCGCCCGGCGCCGGCAGAAAGGGCTGGAACACAGAAGGCCACCAACGCAAGTTCATGCGCACGGAAGGGGCCTCGCTGGACGCCAAGGGGGCGGCTCACGACGGCGAGGTTCTGTTTTGGGGTGAATGGGAACCGCCCTCAACCGTCGAGGATTTGGAGGCCCTCGGCCCCGGCTATCCCAGGTACCTCCACCGGCCGTTTCTCGAAGTACGCACCGAGTTCGCCCGTTACCAGAACACCGACCCGTTCGTGTTCGGTGACGAGTTCCTCTATACCGGCTGTCAGCAGTGGAGAGGCAAGCCTCACGGTAATCCGGTCCAGTTGAGATGGCTCCTGCCGGGTTCGATCGTCCTGTTTGGCTCGTGCGCAGGCGACCGGTTCCTCCTCGACACCGTGCTCGTGGTTCGCGACTTCATCGATCACGACAGAGACACCTATCGCGATGTCCTTCGAGGCGCCGTCCCAGATGCCTACTGGACCGTCACGCTCGGTCCTTGGTACTCGGGCCTCCCTGACGGCCGCACGTTTCGACTCTACCGAGGCGCAACCCCAGCTAACGCTGTCAACGACATGTTCAGCTTCTTCCCGTGCCTTCGAGCAGACGCTCCGGCAACGCGCGGATTCTCCCGCCCCGACCTCTCCGATCTGTCATGCGTCAATCCCCGACTTCGCCAAGGCTGGCGCGCAACGAAGCTCGGCAACGTCACCGAGAC
>PMNU01000015.1 GCA_003165675.1 Chloroflexota bacterium | reverse complement strand
TGCTGGACGAGGTCGTCAGGCTGGAGGCCGCCGGCCGCTCGGCGATCGACATTCCCGCGAAGGTCCGGCGCTCGCCGGGCAAGATGGTGGCGCTGGCCGCCGGAACCGCGTTCTTCGTCCTCGGCGGCCCCAGGAAGACCGTCAACGCCGTGCGCCGGGCGGTTCTGGGGCCAAAGGCCGACCTGCCCAAGTCGATGCTGCCGGAGCAGGTAGACAAGGCGCTGCGCGCGCTAGGCGACGACGGCGATCGAATCCGCGGCCTCCTCGAGCGCGAGTTCGTCGGCTATCTCGAGAAGAACAAGCCGGACCGGGATGCGCGCGACCTGCGCGGCACGGTCTCCGAGCTCGGCGGCAACATCCTCCGACCGGTCACGGCCGCGGCGGGCAAGCGACTCGCGAAGGAGCTGTTCAAGCCCGAGGGCGGAAGCTTCGGCCAGGTCATGGATCGGATCCAGGCCCGACGCAGCGCCCGTGCGTCCGTGGACGCGAGCGGATCGGCCTCCGCTTCACCGATCTCAGAGACGGGGGCCGCGAAATCGCGCTGGGAGCGGCGGCCCGTCCGCAGCCGCAAGAACCCGGGAGCGCAGTAGCTCGGCGACGTCGCCCCGCCGAGCCCCGCCGCTTCGCAGCCGCACCGAGACGCGCTCCGCGCTCACGCTACGCACCTGTCCAACGTGCTTTAGGCAGTTGTGCGGGGTTGGGGCGTCGTGTCGCGTTCCGCCCCATGCCTTGGCGTCGCGCACGCGCCATCCTGGCGCGGCCCGGCTAGACTCTGTGGCCGCGGGCGAGTGGCGGAATGGCAGACGCGCCAGCCTTAGGAGCTGGTGCCGCGTAAGCGGCGTGCGGGTTCGAGTCCCGCCTTGCCCACCAGGGCCGAGGTCGGTTCTTGTGCCGGACTCCATCGTGCCTGACGGCCCCGGGGGCCCGCGGAGGAATGCTCCTGCCAGCGCCCGTGCCCCCAGTGTCTCGCTGGCCTACCGCCAGAGATGAGCGGAGCGTGGCGACGGACATCGTCATGGCGGCCGTGAGTCGGCCCGACACACGTCCCGTAGTCGATTTGAGGGAGGTCGCGCAGCCCCGCCTCCTACCGCCCCGCCGCCTATAATCGCCCGACGATGCAGACCACCAATACACCCCTTCCCAAGTCACGCCTACAGCTCGAGTTCGAGCTTCCGCCCGAGCGCCTCTCGCGGGCCATAGACCAGGCGGTCGGCCGCCTCTCTCGTCAGACCCGCGTCGCCGGCTTCCGGCCGGGCAAGGCGCCCCGCGCGGTGCTCGAGCGGGTGCTCGGCCCTTCGGCGATCCTCGATGAGGCGCTGGAGCAGCTCGTCGACCAAGCCTACCGCGAGGCAGTTCGTGACCAGCAGATTGAGCCGCTGACATCGCCCGAGGTCGAGGTTACCCAGGGCGAGGAGGGCAAACCCGTCCTTTTCAAGGCGGTTGTCCAGGTCAGGCCGGAGGTGCAGCTCGGCGATTTCGAGCACTTCGGGTTCAAGCCCGAAGTCGACCCGGTCGACGAGACGATGGTCGAGAAGGTCGTGGACCAGCTCCGCGACACCCAGGCCCATCTGGAGCCCGTGAACGATCGCGCGGCTCAGAACGGCGACTACGTGATCGTCGCCTTTGACGGAACGCACAACGGAGAGCCATTCCTGGGCGGGTCGTCGAAGCAGATGCCGCTCGTCCTCGGCGAGAACCGGCTCTATCCGGGCTTCGAGGACCACATCGTCGGCCTGCGCAAGGGCGAGGACCGCGAGTTCGACCTCGTCTTCGCACCGGACTTCCAGGTGGAGGCGATGCGCGGCGAGACGGCGCACTTCGCGCTGACCCTGAAGGAGGTGCGCGCCAAAGTCATGCCCGAGGCGGACGACGAGTTCGCCCGCTCCGTGGGCAAGTTCGAGGACATGGCAGAGCTCACGGCCGACTTGCGCGAGCGCCTCGAGGCGAATGCGCTCGATCGTGCTCGCCACGACTTCGCCGACAAGATCATCGAATACGCCGCCGCCAACGCCACGATCGACGTGCCGGAGATCCTGATCGATCAGGAGGTCGACGTCGTCCGAGACGAGATGCGCTCCGCGATGGCCCGCCAGGGAATCAGCGAGGAGGCCTATCTCAGCATCACCGGCAAGACCGAGGCCGAGATTCGCGAGCAGGTGCGACCGCAGGCGGAGCAGCGGGTGAAGAGCCTGCTCGTCCTGACCGAGATAGCCAAGGTCAAGGCCGTCGAGGTTCCGGACAGCGACGTTCAGGCGGAGGTGGACCAGGCCCGGTCTCGCTATGCGGACGATAGGACTATGGTCCAGTACTTTGAATCGGAACGAGGCCGAAACTACATCCGAAGCACCTTCCGACGGTCGCGAACTGTAGAGCAACTCGTCGACGAATGGCTCGACTCTCATCCCGAGGCGCCGCGACTGCGCCATATCGAGGAGACGGAGGGGACATCGCCGGTCGCGGTTCCGTCAGCGGCGGCTTCCGGGTCGGTCGAGGCGGCCGAACCGGCGATACTCACGCCGTCGGAAGCGGCCGCCCAAGCGGGCGCGTAGCCCGAGTCCTGCAGAGGAGACGATCCGATGCTCGTTCCGATGGTGATCGAGTCCTCGAGCCGTGGCGAGCGCGCCTATGACATCTACTCGCGCCTCCTGCGCGAGCGAATCATCTTCCTTGGCGACACCATCGAAGACAACGCGGCGAACCTGGTGATCGCCCAGCTGCTCTTCCTCGACGCCGAGGACCCGGAACGCGATATAAGCCTGTATATCAACTCACCCGGCGGCGTCATCACCAGCGGCCTGGCCATCTACGACACGATGCAGTACGTCCGGGCGCCGGTAAGCACGATCTGCATCGGCATGGCGGCCAGCATGGCGGCCGTGCTGCTCGCCGCCGGAGCCCCGGGCAAGCGTTTCGCCCTGCCGCACAGCCGGATCATGATCCACCAGGGTTCGGGCGGCTTCCGCGGCAACACGCCGGACGTCTTCATCCAGGTCAAGGAGATGGAGACTCTGGTCAACACAAATCACGAGATTCTCAGCCACCACACAGGGCAACCGATCGAGAAGATAGTCGCCGATACCTCTCGGGACTACTTCATGTCGCCACCGGAGGCAAAGGACTACGGCATAATCGACGCCGTCTATTCGGCCTCGGGATCGCCGCTGAGGGCCATGGATCGCGTCGGCGATGCCCCGGACAAGAGCGCAGAGGCAGAGACGGAGTCCTCGGGCGCTGGCGACGGGCCCGCGGCTGATATTGCATAGCGAGAATCGGGCGCAGGCGCGAAGGATGGATCGAGACGCGTGACGACGACCAAGAGCGGCCCAAAGGTTCCATATCGCTGCAGCTTCTGCGGCAAGAGCCAGGAACAGGTTCGCAAGCTCATTGCGGGCCAGGGCGTCTACATCTGTGACGAATGCATCAACCTCTGCCAGGAGATCATCGAAGAGGAGATGCTCGAGGCGCCGCGNNTACGTCATCAGCCAGGACAAGCCCAAGAAGGTCCTCTCGGTGGCCGTTCACAACCACTACAAGCGGGTGAACGCCGGCCACCAGATCGATGACGTCGAGCTCCAGAAGTCCAACGTCCTGCTCGTCGGGCCCACCGGCTCGGGCAAGACGCTCCTGGCCCAGACCCTCGCCAAGATCCTCGACGTGCCGTTCTGCATCGCCGACGCCACGTCGCTGACCGAGGCCGGCTACGTCGGCGAGGATGTCGAGAACATTCTGTTGCGCCTCATCCAGGCGGCCGACTTCGACGTGGCGCGGGCCCAGCGCGGCATCATCTACATCGATGAGATAGACAAGATCGCGCGAAAGGCGGACAACCCCTCGATCACCCGAGACGTCTCGGGTGAGGGCGTTCAGCAAGCCCTGCTGAAGATTCTCGAGGGCACTCTGGCAAACGTACCGCCCCAGGGCGGCAGGAAGCACCCCCACCAGGACTTCATCCAGATCGATACCACGAACGTTCTGTTCATTTGCGGTGGAGCGTTCGACGGCCTCGACAAGATCATCGAGGAGCGGGTGGGGAAGCGGTCGATGGGTTTTGGGGCCGAGAACCACATGCCCGTCGTGGATCGCGAGCGAATCCTCGAGCGGCTGATGCCGGAGGATCTCCTCAAGTACGGCCTGATCCCTGAGTTCGTCGGCCGGTTACCGGTTGTAGTCACGCTGACCTCGCTCACCGCCGACGACCTGGTCCGTGTCCTGACCGAGCCCAAGAACGCGATCACTCGCCAGTTCCAGAAGTTCCTCTCGCTCGACAAGGTGGATCTGGTCTTCACGCCCGGCGCGCTGCAGGCCGCTGCCGAACTGGCGATCACCCGAAAGACCGGCGCTCGCGCCCTGCGCTCAATCGTCGAGGAGTCACTGCTGGACGTCATGTACGACGTGCCGGACCACGGTGAGATCCGCAAGTGCATCATCACCGAGGAGACGATCCGCAACGCCCGCCCGCCGCTGCTCCTGACCAAGAGCCAGGTGGACGAGGGCCTCGACGAGACGAACTACGAGAAGCTTCTGGCGGAGCACGGCCAGAGCGCGTAGGAAGGATGGGGTAGGGGGCCCACAGAAGTGTCGCGTCACTGCCGGGGCTGCGGCCGCCCTAGTCGGCCAGCGCCATCTCCAGGACCTCGGCCAGGTGGAGGGCCTGACGGCCGCCGGACTGGAGGATCTGCTCGCGGCAGCTGAAGCCGTCGGCGATGAGCAGCGCGTCGTCCGGGGCTTCGCGGACCGCAGGCAGCAGGGCCCGCTCGCCGATCTTCTGCGACAGGTCGTAGTGCTCGCCGCGCTCGAAGCCGAAGGCGCCCGCCATGCCGCAGCATCCCGGCTCTGGCTGGGCCGGCGCGAGGCCGATCGATCGAAGCGTTGCCTCCTCGTCGGCCACGCCGACCTGGGCCTTCTGGTGGCAATGCCCGTGGAGCACGCTCGGGTAGGAGAGGCGGCCCGGCAGAGCGACCGCGAACTCGCTCGGGTGCTCCTGGATGAACGAGCCGAGGCCGGTGGCCATCCTGTCCAGTCTCCTGGCGCGTGAGTCGGACGGGAACAGGTTCGGGAGCTCGTCGTGGAAGACGGCCTCGCACGACGGCTCCAGCACCACCACCGGAACGCCCGAATCCAGCTCGGGCTCGAAGACGTCCAGGATCCCGCCGAGCAGCCGGCGGGCCTGCTTGACGAAGCCACGGTCGTAGAGCGGGCGCCCGCAGCACAGGTTGGCCCGCGGCACTTCGACGGTGAATTCGGCAGCACGCAGCACCCGGAGCGCCGCGAGCCCTTGTGAAGGCGCAAAGCCATCGGTGAATGTGTCGGCAAATAGAACGACGCGCCGATCGGCTGACCGGGCGCCACCAAGGTCCGGCACGCCGTCTGGAAGATCTCGGCGGAAGGTCCGGCCTGCGAACTGCGGGAATTGCCGGTGTGAATCCACGCCCGCGACGAGCTTGGCCAGCCCTGCGATCCCCGGGACGGCGCCCACGGCGTTGGCCAGTCCCGGCGCGATCTGCGCGAGGTGCGCCCACCAGTGGATCAGGCCCATCGAGTACGCGACCCGGGGCCGCAGCCTGTGGGCGTAATGGTGGGCCATGAACTCGGCTTTGTAGGTGGCGATGTCGACGCCGACCGGGCAGTCNNGGGCACATCGCCCCGCCCGACTCGCGGCGGCACTTGCCCACGCCGACGCAGCGCGCCACGGCCCTGGCCAGCGAGCCGCCGTCCTCGGCGAAGCCGAACACCGTCTTCGGATCCGCGAGCGCCAGGGCCGGCCGCAGGTCCACGTCCAGCGGCAGAGGATCGACAACCTTGCCCGGGTTCATACCGCCGCGCGGGTCCCAGATCGCCTTGAATTCGCGGAAGGCCGCCACCAGTTCGGGCCCGAACATGCGCGGCAGCAATTCCGCCCGAGCCTGTCCGTCGCCGTGCTCGCCCGAGAGCGACCCGCCGTGGCGGACGACGAGGTCGGCCGCGGCCTCGACGAAGGTCCGGAAATCGCGCAGACCGGCCGGCGTTCGGAAGTCGAATTCGGAGCGCAGGTGCAGGCAGCCGTCGCCGAAATGGCCGTAGAAGGTGCGCTCGAAGCCGAACCGGCCGATCAGCGCATCCAGCTCTCTCATGTACGCGCCCAGCCGTTCCGGCGGTACGGCCGAGTCCTCCCAGCCGGGGTAGGTGGAGGGTTTGCCGGGGACGACGGCCGTAGCGCCCACGGCTGACTCGCGGAGCGTCCAGAACCCTTGTTGTTTCGCTGCGTCGACGACCACGCGGGTCGACCCGCGGCCGCCGAAACGCTCGGCAGCCCCGCGTGCCTTCGATTCGGCTTCGCGGGCGGTCTCGCCGCCGAACTCCACAAGCAGCCAGCCGCCGCCCCGCGGCAGCGCTTCGATCGCGCCGCGGTTCAGGCCCTTTCGCCGGCAGGCTTCCACCAGTCGATCGTCGAATCCCTCGAGCCCGATCGGCCCCAGCGTCATGATCTCGGGCGTGCGATCTGCCGCCTCGAAGACGTCGGCGAAGCCGGCTACCAGAAGGGCTCGATGCGGCGGGCTGGGGACAAGCCGGACGGTCGCCTCTAGGATCGTGACGCAGGTGCCCTCGGTGCCGACCAGCGAACGGGCCACGTCGAAGCCGTTCTCCGGAAGAAGGGCCTGAAGCTGGAAGCCCGACACCAATCGCGGCAGCATCGGGAAGCGTTCGCGGATCAGCGCCCCGTAGCGGTCTCGGAGGGAGAGGAGGGAGCGGTATGTCTCGCCGCGCGGGCCAGTCTCGGCGCAGATGCTCGCCAGCTCTCCGTCCGGAGTCCGGCCGACCGTCAGATGCAGCCCGTCGTAGGTGAGCACGTCCAGCGATTCAACGTTGTCGCTGGTGCGGCCGGCGATGATCGAGTGGGCGCCGCACGAGTCGTTGCCGAGCATTCCGCCCAACGTGCAGCGATCGTGGGTCGCCGGATCCGGCCCGAAGGTCAGGCCGTGCAGTTCGGCGGCGGCGCGGAGGTCGTCGAGGATCACGCCCGGCTGGACGCGGGCGGTCCGCCGGTCCGGATCCACCTCCACGATGCGGTCGAGATGGCGGGAGACGTCCACCACCACGGCTCGGTTCGTCGTCTGGCCTGCCAGGCTCGTCCCGCCGCCGCGAAGAGTGACCGGAGCGTCGTGTTCGCGGCAGACTCGGATGACCTCTACCAGGTCGTCTGTGTCGAGCGGCCGGACCACTCCGATGGGGAGTTGGCGGTAGTTGGAGGAGTCGGTGGAGTAGAGCGCCCGGTCGCCGGGCCCGAACTGGGCCTCGCCCCGGATTCGGGCGCGCAGGGCCACCGCGAGGGACTGGCGGCGAGAGTCGGCTGTGCTGCGGCGGGCTGGCTCGGTTCTCACCCCGGCAGCATACCGGCCGGCGGCAGGGCGGGTCGGGGGCGTTCTGGGGCGGGCCGACACGTGCTGGCTCGGGCGGGCGTGGGCTGCCCCTCTGCGCGGCTAGGCGCGCCCATCTGACGGTACGTTGCGCCAGTACGTTGCTCCCAGCTTGGCGAGTGTGCCAATGTCACTCGACGTCAGCGGCTTTGGCTGGTCGGCGCTACTCGTGAGCGAGTTCCGATCCTCGAGGACCTTTCGGTGACGTGGGCAAACGCGGCGTGCTACCGGGAGGCCACCCGCTGCCGACGCAGGCGTCGTTCGAGTTGGGCGGTCAGGATGATGCCGAGGATCAGCACGACCGCGGAGAAGCCAACCCACTGCCACGTCTGCGTCTTCCATGCGCCGTAGTCCTCGGTGTGGGACGGACCATACGGCAGCGTCCACCAGCAGGCGGAGGCGCAGCCGTAGCCTGATGTGACGAGCAGGTAGAGCCAGGCAACTCCGTGGCCGACCAGAGCTCCAGCGACCCCGAGAACGCGAGGTTTCCGAACTCCGACATATAGCCAAGCCAGGGCAAACGGAACGGCGAGGAGCGGGTTCAGCTCCAGTGTTGCGATGCCGCCCAACAGACCGATGCCTACTCCGGCGGCCCAGAGCCACGCAGCTCCGATCGGCCTCCACGCGAGCCGGATGAGTCGGCCCATTTCTGGCATTCGCAGCCCTCCCCCTGGGAAGCTATCACGAGTGGTTGGCGCGCCGCTGTGACGCACTCGCGGCCCCTGAAGTTCCGTCTGATGTCGGTGGCCGCAGCCTTGGCTGGTCTGCGCCACTCCCCTCGCGTCGACGCGATGCGACGGAGCGCCGCCTTTGGCCAGTGTGCGCTAATGTCACCAGAGGTGGCCGGCAGTGTTGAGCCTGGCCGTCAGCCGTTGCCTAAGGAGATCACCCAACCGCTGAGCGGTTCGATCCAGAACCGCATATACGATCGGTACTTCGGATACGGCTGGTCGGACTCGATGACATTGCCACTGATCACTACGGCCCAGAAGGGCAGAATGGCAGGCGTTACCTGGACTGTGACATTCGCGTGCGTATCGCCCGCGGCGAACTTGCCAAAGTAGTCGCGGGCGGCAGCCTCGGCACGAAGGACTCCGACGACTGTCCAGACAACGAGCAAGATGGCCACAATCGCCAGCCCGCGGACGAGGGCTCTCCTGCGGCGTCGCTTCGGTCTGGGCTGGACGGATGCGTTGGTTGTGGTCGCCACCATTCCCCCCCTAGTCATCCGGTGATGGGCCGACAACTACGACGCGGCTACTTCGAGTACGCGCGCACCGGACCGGCGGTTCACGGAGCCTGATGACGTGCGCTCTTTCGAGGACGAGTCGCCGTCGTTCGCCAGCGTACGAGAATGTACCCAGTGGGCAGGAGCCCGACTTGTCGGCGTCACTGCGCTCGCCCTACCCCGCTCCGGCTCCTTGATCGGACGGGTTTCTGTTGCCATCCTTTGCCAAGTCTAGGGTTGCGCCTACGAGGTTCGACGGTGAGCACAGCCAACCGTATAGACACCCACCAGCATCTGATCCCGGCCCACTACGCGGCCTGGATGAAGGAGAAGGGCATCCGCCCGGGGGGCGTCGCTCTCCCGAAGTGGTCGCGTTCGGACGCGCTCGGCTTCATGGACAGCCACTCCATCGCGACCGGAGTCCTTTCGCTATCAACGCCAGGGGTCTACTTCGGAGACGCTTCTGAAGCGCGGAGGTGGGCACGCGAGATCAACGGTGTGCTCCTGGGCGGCGCCTACGGCGCGGGCGAGTAGCTCGGCCGGTGCCGCATCTTCGGCCCTGCAGGCTTGGGTGCAATCGGCCCTGTGCTACGATCGCCGCCCACGGCGTTGACCGAGAGGAGTAGCGTCGCCCCCGGCAAGCAGAGAGCGGGGCCCGCGCCAGGCGGCGCGAGGCTGAAAGCCCCGCAGTCGGAGCGGCGCGAACGTAGCTCGCGAGCGGTGCGGGAGGCGCCCGATAGCGCGCCGAGAGGGCGAAGCCGGGCGGCGTTAACGCCGCCATGATGGCTGCCGGGATGACCGGTGGCGGGCGACGCCGAACCAGCAGGTGGTACCACGACCCGTTCGTCCGCTGGACGAGCGGGTCGTTTCATCGATGGAGCGATAGATGGCGAGTCAGGCGAGGAAGGCACGCACGGAGGGGCCGACCGACACGGCCGATGAGACGGCACTGGCCAAGGCCTATCGTCCCGGAGAAATCGAGCGTGCCGTCTACCAGAGCTGGCTCGATGCCGACGTCTTCAACCCGGACGGCGCCGGGTCGCGTGCGGACTGGTCGAAGCCCCCATTCGTGATCATCCAGCCGCCGCCCAACGTTACCGGCTCGCTGCATCTCGGTCACGCTCAGCGCTCAACGGTCGAGGACCTGATGACTCGGCACGCCCGAATGCAGGGCCGGCCGGCGCTCTTCCTGCCTGGCCTGGATCATGCCTCGATCGCTGCCCAATACGTCCTCGACAAGCTCCTCGCGAAGAAGGGCGAAACGCGCCAGACGCTCGGCCGCGAGAAGTACCTCGAGGCCATGTGGGGATTCGTCCGTGAGACCCGCGCGACGATTCTGAGTCAGCAGCGTCGGGTCGGCGCCTCGCTCGACATGACGCGCCTGCGCTTCACCATGGACGAGGTCTCCGCCGGAGCCGTTCGAGAGGCCTTCCTGCGTCTGCACAACGAGGGCCTAGCGTATAGGACCGAGGCTCTCATCCACTGGTGCCCCGGCTGCCGGACGAGCGTGTCGGACCTCGAGGTCATCCCGAAGGAAACGACGGGCAGCCTTTGGACGATGCGCTATCACCTGATCGACCAGAAGACCGGCTCGCCCGACACGAACGCCTGGATCGCGGTCGCTACCACGCGCCCGGAGACGCTTCTCGGCGACACCGCCGTGGCGGTCAACCCGGACGACCCGCGGTATACGGCGCTCATCGGCCGCGAGGCCATGATCCCCTTCGTCGACCGCGTCGTGCCGATCATCGCCGACCCCGTGGTCGACAGGGCCTTCGGCACCGGAGCGGTCAAGATCACGCCGGCCCACGACCAGGACGACTACGAGACCGGCAAGCGCCACGGTCTGCCGATGATCACCGTGCTCGACGACGCCGCTCGCATCAACGAGAACGGCGCCCAGTTTGCCGGGCTGGACCGCTACGAGGCTCGCCGCCAGATCGTGGAGGCTCTGCAGGCCCGTGGGGACCTCGAGGCGATCGAGCCCCACGAGATGATGCTCGGGCGCTGCCAGCGCTCCGACGACGTGGTCGAGCCGCGTCTCAAGACCCAATGGTTCGTGCGCGTCGCGCCGCTCGCGGCAGCTGCCCTGGAGGCGACCCGCTCAGGCAAGACGCAGATCCTGCCGGAGCGGTTCGTCAAGGTCTGGGAACACTGGATGACCGAGATGCGCGACTGGAACGTCAGNNTGGTACTGCCCGGACGGCCACACGACCGTGACGGCTGATCCGGCAGGACCGATGGCGTGCAAGGTCTGCGGCCGACCAGCCGCCGATCTGCGCCAGGACGAGGACATCTTCGACACCTGGTTCAGCTCAGGGCTGTGGCCGTTCTCGACGCTCGGCTGGCCCGAGAAGACGCCCGACTTCGAGCGCTTCTACCCCGGCTCGGTCATGGAGACCGCCTACGACATCATCTTCTTCTGGGTCGCCCGGATGATGATGCTGGGCATCCACCTGACCGGCCGGGCGCCGTTCCGCACCGTCTATCTGTCGGGCCTGATCCGCGACCCGTACGGCCAGAAGATGTCCAAGACCAAGGGCAACGTGGTCGATCCGCTCGAGACGATCGACGAGGTCGGCGCGGATGCGCTGCGCTTTGCCCTGGTCAACGGCACGGCCCCGGGTAACGATTCGCGGCTGGGCGCCGAGAAGCTCGAGAATTCCCGCAACTTTGCCAACAAGCTCTGGAACGTGGCCCGCTTCGTCCTGAGCGCCCGTCCCGCCACTATTCCGGCTGGTGCGCCTCGGGAGCTGCCGGACCGGGCCTGCGCCGGACCGGCCGACCGCTGGATCCTGTCGCGCGCCGCCGCGACCGTGGCCGCGGTCGATCGGGCCATGGCCCAGTACGCCTTCGGAGACGCGAGCCAGATCCTCTACGAGGCCATCTGGAACGAGTACTGCGACTGGGGCGTCGAGCTGGCGAAGATCCGGCTGGGCGACGAGCACCTGCCGACCGCCGAGCGAGAGGCCACGTGGTGGACGCTCGTCGAGGCGCTCGACACCTACCTGCGCCTGCTGCACCCGACCATGCCCTTCATCACGGAGGCGCTCTGGGAGCGGCTTCCGCACACGGCCGGCGATCCCAAGCTCCTGATAGTGGCCGACTGGCCAACCGTCGCAGGCGAAGCGGCGGACACCGCCGCGGAGGTCGAAGTCGCCGCCCTCATAGAACTGGTCCGGGCCGTGCGAAACGCGCGCGCCGAGGCTCGCGTCGAACCCGCGGCGTGGCTTCCCGTCGACGTCTTCGTGCCCGATTCGCTCGGTCTCACCTTCGAGGCGCTCCGGCCCGCGATCGAGCGGCTGGCGCGGGCACGGCCGCTCCGCCGCGAGATGAGCCTCGCGTCGATCCGAATGGGAGTGGAAGGCGGCCTCTCGGTCATCCACGGCGAGATCGAAGCGATCGTCCGGCCCGCAGCCCGAGACGAAGCCCAGGAGGAACGCGACCGCGCCCGGCTGGAGCGCGAACTGGCGGAGGCCCAGGCACTCCTGGCGTCGGCCCGCGCCCGCCTCGCCAACGAAGCCTTCACGTCGAGGGCGCCTGCGGCGGTCGTGGAGGGCGCCAGGGCGCGAGCCACGGAACTGGAGGAGCTCGTCGCGCGCCTGGTCCAACGGCTGGAGTAGAGTCCTCGCGGAGCCGGCGATGCGCAGGTCGGCCTGCTGGTCGGGTCGGGCCGCGGTTCCCGTGGCGCATGCCCGAGCGTACGGGAACAACCCGAACCCAAGGCACTGCTAGGATACGTGCAAGTCCGCACTACCTTTCAGGAGGGACAGTGCCGCTCTTCGGCAGGCCTCATCGCACAGGCCAGGATCAGTCTTCGACTCCGCAGCCTCAGCCGGCTGAGGTGGGTTCGCACGAGTACTCCCTGAAGCTTTCGTATTCGGCGAAGAGTTCCGAAGGCGTGCGGCTCAAGGCCGGCCCCGGTCTTGTCCAGCGACTCCACAGCATGCTCGCCGGCTATGTGCTGGGCGAGTCGGAGCTCGTCGAGCCGCTCCCGGTGGAACTGGGTCAAGCTTCCCCCTACATCGCCCGCATGCCAGGCAGCGCCCAGTGGCTGCAATACCACCACGAGCGGTCCCCTGTGACCCGTCACGCGCTCGTCGTCCTCGAATCAGTCGACGCGATCGATCTGGTGTACGAGACCCTCGTCTGCGGCTTGCTATCCGGCGAGACCGACACCGCCGGCTATCCGGAGTACAACGCCATCGTCGGCGGCGTCGTTTCCCATTTCGACGAGGTGACCGGCGACCTGGTCGTTCGCGCCGTGGTCGCGTGGGGCGGCAAGGGCGTCCGCGGCGATACGGATAGAAACGCCGCAGGCATTCTGGCCGGCCTGTTCAACAACATCGCCGGCGACACCCACGCAGTCGGAACGGTAACGGTGGACCGGCCGGTGCCGCAGTCCGGCGCCGAAGGCATGGCGTGCCCTCACTGCGGTTTCAACTCCGGACACGAGAGACCGTTCTATTGTCCGAAATGCGGCATGCGGATGGTGCGCGGCTAACGCGACTGCCTGGAGGACTATGTGCCGAACTACGACTACGTTTGCGCAAACTGCGGCCACGAGATGGAGGTCATGCACTCCGTCCACGGCCACGGTCCCGCGAGCTGCCCCAAGTGCGGCGGAGCGATGAAGAGGGCATTCTCGCCGCCGGCCGTTCATTTCAAGGGGACCGGCTGGGCGCGCAAGGACAGGTCGAGCGCGGGCAAGCCGAGTCGGGCAGGGTCTACAGAGACGGGCTCTGGCTCGGGGGAGGGAGCCAGCTCGTCCGCCGGCGACACCGGGGCGTCCACGAAGTCCGAGCCAGCCCCGAAAGACGCTGGCTGACGATGCCCAGACCACCGTCCGACTGGATATCACTTTCGGAGGCAGCTCAACTGCTGGCGTCCTCGAATGTGCGATTCACCCCGGGCACCATCGGCCGGTGGGCTCGCGGGGGACAGCTCCAGAGCATCAAGCTCGGTAACCGGCGCTTCGTCCGGAAGGCGCAGGTGCGATCACTGCTGCGACCGCGCGGATCGCTTCACGACGACGACCTGCAGGCGGGTCTGTTCGAGGACCTGGACGACTAGCCCGCCAAGCCGACGGTGTCTGCTCGGTCGAGACAGTAAGGAGGGCGGCGATGATCGACAGGCCGCGGATCGGTCCTCCACCGCCGGCATCGCCCGCGGCCGAGCCAGGGATGCTTGCTAAACCGGCCAACCTGGCGATTCTGGCCGGCCTGGCCGTCCTCGCCGGCGCCGAATTCGTCCTGTCCTGGGCCTCGATTCCGGAACGGGTGATCATCGACGGCCGCAACGAGCCCGACGGCTTGATTACGCTTCTGATCGGCCTGCTGATCCTCCTCGTCGTCGTCTCCCACTCGGCGGCAAGCAGCGACTCGCGGATCGTCCAGGTTCTGCCGGCGTTGCTCAGCGTGAGCTTGCTGGCGGCGCTGCTCGACGGGGTGCAGGTGACCACGACTGCAATGGGGGACTACCAATCGATGGGCACTGCGGCCTCCTTGGACCCCGGAATGGCGGTCGAAGTCATCGGAAGCATGCTCGTCGCTGCGGGAGGAGCGGCCACGTCGGTCGCGTTTGTCAGAATGGGACTGCAGCGCCGCGCTGAACGCGAAGCCGCTCGCCCGACCTCTCACGGGCAGTGGGTCTCCCCGGAAAAGGAGGGCCCCAAGATGGAGCGCGTGACGCCGGACCTGGCGCTCCCGCCGACGGTCGGGGCGGCGGGAGCCGCCTTGGGCCTGGTGACGGCCGTGTGGCTGGACGGGGCGATGGGCGGGAGCGACACGTCAGTTGCGCGGTTGGCGGCTCTCGGACTGGTGGGCATTCTGCTCGGGCCGGCCCTGAGCGTCTCGCTGTGGAGAAGGTCGACGCGCCGCCGGCCGTAGAGGGCCGGCGACGCGGTGGCTGTCGACACTGCGGTCGTGGGCGCAGCGTGGCGGGTTCGCTGGCCACCTCGTTGCGGCCTCAATCCGATCAGGCCTGCTGCGTTCCGCAGCGCCGACAGAACCGAGCCTGCGTCGAGACCGGCAGGGCACATCGGTGGCAGACCCGGACGGAGCCGCGGCTGAGCACTTCTTGAGCGGAAAGGGCCCACATCGCGTCCAGTGTGGGCGTCGCGCCCTGTCGAGCCGCGAGAGCAGCGGGAACGGACGCTGCGTCGGGGCCGGGCCACACCGCCCCGCGGTCCTCCTGAGGCGGCCAGCTTGCGCCGAGCGGCGGCCACGGCGCCGGAGATGTTGAGCGCACGACGGGGGGTTCTGTGGGCCGATCGGGAGTCGACGCCGCCGCGACTTGTGGCCTTCCCGCAACCGAAGGCAGATCTACCTGCGGCTGACCCATAGCCGGCGTGGCGGGGGTTGGATCGGTCGGCGCTTCGACCCAACCGACAGTGAGGTCCACTGTCGGTTGGGTGGTTCCGGCCGGCTCGGCCGGACTCGCGGACACCGCGGAGAGTCGGACGGCGGCGGCCGAGCGGGCGTCGATTGGAGCCGACTCGGCCTGGAGGCGGACGGTTTCGGGCCTCGCCGCCTGAATTGCCTGGGTTGCCGGAGCGGCTACCGGTTCCGCCGCCTCCATGGCCGCGGCAGGAGCCAAAGCAGGAGCAGGAACGGGAGCCGGAGCGATGGAGGGGGCCACCAGCTCGGGCGCTGCGTCTCTGCCCAACGCCTCGCCCTCCGCCCCTCGAGGCCGAGTTGCCGGCGAGCGGTCCGACCAGAGCGTCGCGTGCGGCCAGGGGTCGCGGACCGGTTCCACAGCAGGCGCATTGGAGTCCTGGGTGTCCGCGGTCGGATCGGTCGCGGACTCGGGGGCGCGTCTGCCAAGCAGCCTCGCGAAGATGGGGGTGCGTTCGCGTGTCTCCGGTAGATGGGTTGGCGGCGCCGGGTGCGTCTGCAGAGGCAGGAGCTGGGATTGGTTTGCCCTTGACTTGCGGAGGATGCGCTGCGGCTGGATCTGCGTTTCGGGTATCGGGACCGCTGGTTGCTGAGCCGATGGCAGCGTCATTCCCGCCGAGTCCTCAGCCGCAGCTGGCTCAGGCTCCGAGACTAGAGTGGAACAGGCCATCGGAGCATCGCTACCGGGCGTGCCCTCGGGCGCTCGAGCCATGTCCTCCGCGAGAGTGGCTTTCGGGGTCGACGGCGCCGGGCCATCGGGGAGCGGTGCTTCCAAAGCGGCCGCGCGGTCCCGCAGGGGATCCGGCATTGCGTCTACCTGCCCGAGCCTTGACTCGACAAGCTCCAGTTCCTCGGGGGTCAGGGTCATCTCGGGCGCAATCTCATCGGCAATCGGCCACAGGCTCCAGGCCTCTGGGTCGGCAGACGGCTGGGACGCGTGGTGGCGCTTGCCGTCGTGGCCAGGCGTCGAAGCCGTAGCGGCTGCCGGCAGATCCGCCGCGGGCCAGGCCAGCGGATCCGGCTGCTCCGGCGGGCGCAACGGTTGCGCTTCCGCGAAGGGAAGGGGCGCGCCGTGCGGCACCGGAGCAGCCGGGCGGGCCAGCGGCTCGACGGCGGGACCATCAGGGAATTGCGACCAGTCGGCGTCCCATCGGGCGACTGGCGTCCGGACGATCAAGTGATCTTCGGGCGCAACAGGTTCGATGCCGGTCTCAGGGGCGCAAGACAAACATGCGCTGGCATTGGAGTTCCAACAGCGGTCGCACGCGTACTGCCGGCACGTCATGCAGAAGTTGAAGATGCGGTGGAACGACTCAGTCGCTCGGTTCGTATCCTGATGTTCGTCTTCGTGGCGCGCCAGAGTCAGCGAGTCGCGCATCGACTGGCCGTCGGTAAGAACGAAGTACTTCAGGCCCGTTGCAAGGACGCGCGCCCGCTTGAACGACAGTGCCCGGGGCGCGTTCGGAGACACGACGTGGCGAGCACCACAGCGCTCGCAAAACGAGTCGGTCAAGTCGGGCATTGTTGCTCCGTGGTCCTGCAGGCGAAACCTGAGCGCTGCCGGCACAACGCTCGATGTCGAGCGTACGCCTATGTCTCGCTCTCGACATCAGGCCTGCTCGTACTCACCTGCGGGGTCCGAAGGTCCGGTCGACTGCAAGGCCAAATGCAAGGAAGGTCCCACACGTCGCCGATTCGGAGTGGTCGCCGGGCCGGATCGGCCCCGCACGGTTCATTGCCCGCGCGTTGCCCGGCAGACCGAATGGGTGCGTCGCCCCCAGAGCGAGACGCACCTATCACAACGGCAACGGCGCAATCGTCACGGGTTAGTATGTGGCGACCTCCGCCCTTGGTGGCGGTTGGGGCGTCCGGCAACCAGGGGCTCCGCGAATCGTTCGCGGCCTGCCATCCACCTTCGCGTCCTGAAGAGAGAGTCATGACCCAGATCCAAGATCTCGGCGAGAAGGTAGCCGCGAACGTCGAGCGAGTCATCATCGGCAAACGCCAGGAGGTTCGACTCACCCTCGTTGCGCTGCTGTGCCGCGGCCATCTCCTGATCGAAGATGTGCCCGGCACTGGCAAGACGATGCTCGCGAAAGCGGTGGCGCGCAGCCTTGGCTGCAGCTTCCGACGCATCCAGTTCACGCCGGACCTCCTTCCGTCGGACGTGACCGGCCTGTCGATCTACAACCAGAAGACGCAGGAGTTCGAGTTCCGACCGGGGCCGATCATGGCTCAGGTCGTCCTGGCGGACGAGATCAACCGGGCCACGCCCAAGACTCAGTCCGCGCTGCTCGAATGCATGGAAGAGCACCAGGCCACGATCGACGGCACCACGTACCAGATGCCGGAGCCATTCCTGGTCATTGCCACGCAGAACCCGATCGAATACGAGGGCACGTTCGCCCTGCCGGAGGCCCAGCTGGACCGGTTCATGCTCCGCATCCGGCTTGGCTACCCGAGCCAGGCCGATGAGCAGACGATCCTCGATGAGCAGAAGATCAGCCATCCGCTCGACGACCTCAAAGAAGTCCTCGACGTTTCGGACTTGCGCGAGATCCAGGCCGCCGTCCGCCAGGTCTATGTCGATCCCAGCGTCGCCGATTACATCGTCCGATTGGTCAACGCGACGCGAACTCACCCGGATGTCTATCTGGGGGCATCGCCGCGCGGATCCCTGGCGCTATATCGCACGGGCCAGGCTCTGGCGGCCCTGTCCGACCGCGACTACGTCATCCCTGACGACATCAAGGTCCTTGCCGAGGCGGCTCTGGCCCACAGGCTGATCATCAAGACGAGTTCGTCTATGCACGATATCGATCCACGGCTGGTGATAGCCGAGCTGCTGAACACCGTTCCAGTGGATTCGAGCGGGTCGGCCGGCGGGATCCGCGACGGCGCTCCAGCCCGACGGTCGCAGGCGGGAGCAGCCACACGTGGCGCCGCCGGCAGCCCAACTCGCTAGCCAACCCGGGGGCGTCCGCTCGTGATCAGGCGGCTCCAGTTCCTGATCGTTGTAGTCGTCCTGTTGATCGCGGCCTTTTCGACCGGACTCGGGTTCCTGTTCTATGTCGTCTATCTGGGCTTGCTCGCCGTCGGCGGCAGCTACGTGCTGACCCACTTTGGCCTTGCCGATCTCGAGGCCGGATATCGGGTCGACCATCGTCAGGGCCACGTCGGCGACGACCTCAGAACGACGTACAGCATTTCCAACGCCAGTAGCCTGCCCAAGCCGTGGCTCGAGATATACAACCCGACGGATCTGCCAGTGCCGCTGCCGGGTCGGGCCCTGGGGCTGCGTTCCTGGGCTCAGCGTTCGTGGGTCGGCATTGTGCCGCTGACCCGACGCGGGACCTTCCACATCGAGCCGATGGTTGTCAGGACCGGCGACCCGTTCGGGTTCTTCGAGGCTGCCGCGACTGTCGGGAGGCCAACCGTGGTGACGGTCTTTCCGCGCGTCGTGCCACTGCCCCGCTGGCGCCTCCCCAACGCCTTCCTAGAGGGCACTCACTCCTCTCCCGAGCGGACTCTACAGACGACTCCTCTGGCTACGACGGTTCGCCCGTACGCACCCGGCGACAGCTTCAACCGGATCCACTGGCGCAGCACGGCGCGACTGGGCGAGATCCAGGTCAAGGAATTCGACCTGGAGCAGACCGCCGATGTCTGGATTTTCGTAGATCTCGAGTCGACAGTGCAGAGGGGCGAGGGTGACATTTCGACCGTGGAGGAGTCCCTCCGCGTTGCGGCTTCCATCGCTCACGATGCGATCGTCGAGAACCGGGCGGTGGGTCTGACGACGAGCGGCCACAGGCTCGTATCCATCCCGGCTGACCGAGGCCCGAGGCAGCACCAGAAGATCATGCAACTCCTGGCGGCGGTCGAGGGCGACGGTCAATCGCCCCTCGAGGAAGTCTTGCTGGCTGGCCTGCCGAAGCTTCGGCGCGGGATGACGGCCTTGGTCGTCACTCCGTCACGGGACCGGCAGTGGGTCAGGGCGCTCACGTCGCTTCGGGTCCGGGGCGTGAACGCGGCCGTGGTGGCGATCGCCGCCGGCTCCTACGAGTTGTCCGCTGCGGCGCGTCGGAGGATCGAGGCGGATGGCGACGCGGCCGCGCAGCAGCGCGCGCTGCGCCTCGCCCTGGCCGAGTACGACATCAAGGCCTACGAGGTCCACGCCGGAGACAACCTCGGGTCGGTGCTGGCGTGAGAGCACGACCGCTGACGGCCTTCTGGACGTTTGGGGGCAGCTAGCGATGGCAAATGCAAGCTGGCTTCCAACGAGTCGCCCAGACGTGTACCGGTCCAGAGGCGAAGTGTCCGACCTCGTTGAGCCGGGATCGATCGGCCGGATCCGCGCCCGAATGCGTCCCGACGAGGGCTGGTACAGCCTGCCGCTGGTTCTGCTACTGACCGGGACCATGGCCTGGTCAATCGCCGATGCCCGGTGGATTCTCGGGCGGGACGAGCTCACGAGCTTCCTGATCTGGGTGGCCCTCGCGGGGGCGCTGTGGGGCTACCTGAGTGCGCGACTCGACCTGCCGGCATGGCTGGCCCAGGCTCTGGGGTGCACCATTGCGGCATTCATCCTCATCGAGGCGGTCGGCGCCTCGCTTCCGAACACAACCCCCGGTCTGACGACCTGGTTCCAGGCCACCGCAAACTCTGTGACGCAGGCCTACCTGGATCTGACCTGGCGCCACCAGGTGTCGACCCTTCAGGTCGGCCACTTCTGCCTGATCCTCGGGGTTCTGGTCTGGGGGACCGCCCAGGCGGCCTCCTACGACATCTTCGGCTACCACCGGTCGGTCAACGGCGTGCTTCTGCTGGCGGTCGTCCTGATCGCCAACATGGCGTTGACGCTTCAGGACCAGTTTGGGGCGCTGGTTGTCTTCAGCGCCGCGGCCCTGGTGCTGCTGTTGCTGGCCCACGCCGCCGACGAGCGATCGAGCTGGCTCCGTCATCGCATCTGGCGTGGCCGCGACATCCAGGCGCCGCACCTGCAGGGCGGCATTCTGTTCGCAGCATTCGCCGTGGCCGGATCGCTCGTACTCACCACGGTGGCCAGCTCCGCACCTCTCGCGAGCACGTTCAAGGACATAGGCTCCAACTTCCAGGACACGCTGAGCTGGATGAGCGGCTATCTGCCGAACGGCGGCGCGAGCCGGTACCAGCCCAACTCGGACTTTGGGTCGGTCTCGCCCATCAGCTCGACGTTCCGCGAGTCGACCCGCCCCGTCTTCACCATCCGTGTCCCGAGCGGCTCCGTATCGTTCCACTGGCGGGTGATCTCGTACGACACCTTCCAGAGGACGGGATGGTCGATTGGCTCGGGCTCGCGTCAGGACAACGTCATCGCCGGCGGGACCCTGGACGGCGGGACCCTGGATCTGGTCGGCGCCGACACACCCGGTCGCAGCCAGGTGACCATCGTCGTCCACGTTCAGGACAGCTCGCTTAGGCACCTGGTGGTTGCCAACGAACCGGACACCGTGAACACGGGGGTGCAGCGGACGGTGGTCGGCAACGAGTCGAGCGCCGACGTGGCCTGGTACGCCTCCACGGCCGCCGACTACACCATCTCGTCCTACGTCCCGGAACTCGATCCGACCGGCCAGGGCCTGACCGAATGGCGGCTCATCCATGCCGGCTCGGACTACCCGCCAGCACTCCTCGCCAGGTATACGCAGGGCGCCGACCAGGTCGGAACGGAGGGCAAGGCGCTGCTCAAGGAGATCGACGACTGGGCCCGCGCGAACGGCAACCCGTTCGACAACGAGTACGACGTCGCCAAGGCCATCCAGGACTACCTGCGAAGCGACGTGTTCACCTACAACACCGACATCAGCGGGCTGATGACCCAATGCCAGGGGCTCTCGACGGTCGACTGCTTCGCCCTCGTCCGGCAAGGCTTCTGCGAGCAGTACGCGACCACGATGACGATGCTGATGCGGATGGACGGCTATCCGGCGCGATATGTGCAGGGCTACCTGCCCGGTGCCGTGGCTCAGAACACGCTGATCGAGCAGGTCACGAGCCAGCAGAAGCACGCCTGGGTGGAGGTCTTCTTCCCGGGCTACGGCTGGATCCCGTTCGACCCCACCGGAGGAGGCGTGGGTGAGCCGACCCAACTCGTGCCCGGCAGCGCGGTAACCGCGACTCCAACGCCATCCGCGGCGGCCACCGACGACCAGACCGGCCCCAACCGGCCAAGCCGCCCTCCCGGATCCGACCAGGGAGCCGGCTCCACGAACAACGATAACGGCCCCACCGCTCTGCTCGTGCCCGGCGTTCTCGCGGCGGTCTTCGCGCTTGCGCTATTCACGATCTGGCGACGCCGGCCCAGGCGCTTGGAAGGCCCGGACACCGTCTACCGCAACGTGGTCCGGCTGGCCAGCCGGCTCGGTTACAAGCCACGGCCGACTCAAACGGTCTACGAGTACACCGGAATGCTGGCCGACGTCGTGCCCAGAGCGCGCGAATCCCTGGGTATCGTGGCTAATGCGACGGTCGACGTCACCTACGGAAGGCAGACCCTCAGTTCCGAGCGACTGGTGTTCCTAGCAACTGCGCAACGGATCGTCCGCCAGGCTCTGCTGAGGCTGGCCTTCCGCAGGCCTCAGTTCCGCAGGCGCGGTCGCAAGCGCTAGAGTGCCCCGCTGGCCTCTCTCCCGGACGTCTCCGCGGTCTCCGGATTCGCCTCCGCGCCGAGGTGCGAGTCCAGATTGAGAGCCCGCAGCGCCGCGCGGCCGGCTCGGACTTCCACGACGGTGATCGCCCCAAGGCCGAAGTCGAAGTTCCAGAAGTGCTCGAGTTGGAGGCCGAGCAGGACGCAGACCACGACCCTGAAGACGCCGCCGTGGGCGACGATAAGCGACCATCGACGCCGATCCGGAGCGGCATCGTCATATCCAAGGACCTGGTGGCGGTCCAGGGTCCCGGGGACGCTCCCGTCCGCCATGTCGGCGAGGAGCGCCGAGAGCGATGCCTCGACGCGTGCGGCAACCTGCTCGAGTGTCTCGCCGCCGGGAGCCGCGAACCTGGTGGGCCAGCGTCGCCAGTTGGCTAGCGAGTCGCCGAAGCGGGCGGTGATCTCCGCGTCCGTCAGGCCCTCCCAGCCGCCCTGGCCGATCTCGGTGAAACCGGCATCGGAGCGGAGTGGGGGACCGGAGCGGCCGGCGGGGCGTAGCGCCTCCGCTGCGATTTCGGCGCTGCGCCGTGCCCGTCCCAACGGGGAGTGGACGATGGCAAACGGCGCGGAATCGGGGATGGGCAACGCCGGGTCGGCGGTGGGGGCGGCCAGGCGGCGGCCCGCCAGGGTCGCCTGCAGCTCGCCCAGGGTTGTCAGCGGCGCCTCCATCGCGCCTTGGAAGCGTTTCTCGACGATGAACTGGGTCTGCCCGTGGCGCAGCAGGACGAGGACGCCGTCGAGACCGCGGGGTATGAACGGAGCGGCTCCGGAGACCGGGTTCTCCCCGGCTTGGAGCCGCTCCAGGTCGCGCAAAGTGGACTTCAACGTTCCGGGGCGGCCCGGATGACCCACACGTCGAGAACCGCCGGGTGGTTCCGGATTGCCGCGGCAACCGCGTCCGACACGTCATCGTCGACGGCGAGGAGCATCAGGGCGTCCTGGCGGGCCGCGGTTCGCGAAAGAGTCATGGAACTGATGTTGACGTCGGCCTCGCCAAGGATCAAGCCGATGCGGCCCATGGTTCCGGGCTTGTCCTGGTGGCGGGTGACGACCATCAGCGGGGCCGGCGCCATGTCGAGCCAGTTGTCGTCGATACGGACGAGTCGAGGCTCGCCGTTGGCGATCGTGCCGGCTACGACGGCCGTGCCGTTGTCGCCCTCGACCGTGAGGGTCACCAGCGATGCGAACGTGCCCGCGTCGCTCGTCTTGCGCTCGGTCACCGTCAGGCCCCGGTTCTTGGCGAGGAACCCGGCGTTGATGAGGTTCACCTTCTCGCTCGTGGCGTTCTCGAGGATGCCGCGCAGAGCGGCCGCCGTGAGCTGTGAGGCGTCGTGATCGGCCAGGTCTCCGGCGACGTCGATCGTCAAAGCCCTCACCCCGCCGCGCATGTACTGGGCGGCAAAGCGGCCGAGGATCTCGGTCAGTGGCAGGTACGGGGCGATGGCCCGCGAGGTTTCGGGAGTGAGGAGCGGGGCGTTGACCGCATAGCGCGCCGAGCGTCCGGCGAGGACGTCGATGACCTGCTCGCAGGCCTCCTCGGCGACGCGCAGCTGGGCCTCGGCGGTGAGTGCGCCCAGGTGCGGCGTCAGAACAGTGTTGGGCGCCGTCAGCAATGGCGAGTCGACCGGCGGTTCCTTCTCGTACACGTCGAATGCGGCGCCGGCGATCTTGCCGTCGACCAGAGCCGCGGCTACGACCGCCTCGTCGTAGACGCCGCCCCTGGCGACGTTGACGAGCATGACGCCGGGCTTGAGCTTGCCTATGTTTTCGGCGTTGATGATGCCGCGGGTCGCCTTGTTCAGCGGGACGTGGACGGTGATGACGTCCGACTTCTCGATGATGGCGTCCAGCTCGACCAGGGCAATGCCGTGCAGGGCGGCCTGTTCGGCGGTAACGAATGGGTCGTAGCCGATGACGGTCATCTCGAGCCCTCGGGCCCGATCGGCCACGGCCTGGCCGATCTTGCCCAGGCCCACGATACCGAGGATGCGGCCGCGCAGCTCGACGCCGGTGAAGTTGCTGCGCTTCCACTCCCCCTTGCGCATCGAAGAATCCGCCGCGGCCGTCTTTCGGGCGAGCGCCAGCATCAGGGCGATCGTCTGCTCCGCGGCGGAGACGGTATTGCCGGTCGGGGCGTTGACGACCACGATGCCGGCCTTTGTGGCGGCCTCGAGGTCGACGTTGTCAACCCCCACGCCGGCTCGGCCGATGACGACCAGACGATTGGCGTGGGCGAGGATCTCGGCTGTGACCTTGACCTGGCTGCGGACGAGCAGCGCGTCGTAGTCGCCGATGATCGCGGCCAGCTCTTCCGGTGATAAGCCGATCTTCTCGTCCACCTCATGATGGGCCCGGAGGATCTCGAGACCCTGCTTGGCCAGGGGCTCGGCAACGAGGATCTTCACGTCCAGCTCCTTTACTTGGCCAGGCCGAGCGACTTCAGAGCTGCCACCTGAGCAGCCTCGACGGCTGCGCCGGGAGTGACCGGCCGCCCGAGCTCGATGAGCGTTTGCTCTAGGACGGCCATTGCGTTGAGGATAGCCGGGACGGTGACGTGGCCCAGGTGTCCTATCCGGAAGATCTTGCCCTTCAGGTTGCCCTGCCCGCCGGCCACGATGAGGCCGAGCTTGCGAAGCTTTCCGTTGAAGGCCTTCCAGTCGAGGTCCTCCGGGATCCAGGCGCCCGTCACCGTGTCGGAGGCGAACGCCGAATCCGCCAGGAGCTTGAATCCCAGCGCCGTGAGGCCCGCTCGAACCGCGGCACCCACGGCTGCGTGGCGCTTCCAGATCTCCTCGAGGCCTTCCTGCTCCATCATCTCGAGGGCGACGTCGAGCTGGAACATGACGGCCACGGCCGGTGTCCAGGGGGTCTGACCCGACTCGGCGCTGGTCTTGTGCGCGGCCAGATCGAAGTAGAACTTCGGCATCCTGGCCACGGCGGCAGCTTTCCACGCCCGCGGCGAAACCGAGACGAAGCTGAGTCCGGGGGCGACCATCCATGCCTTCTGCGAGCCGCTGACGACCACGTCCAGGCCCCAGGCATCGGTCTCGAACGGAACCGCACCGAGGCCGGATATCGCGTCGACGAGGATCAAAGCCTCGGGGGCCACTTCCCTGACGATCTTCGCCAGCTCCTCGATCGGATTGGTAATGGCCGTGGAGGTTTCGTTCTGGGTCAACAGGACAGCCTTCCACGGTCCGCCGGCTCGAAGGGCGTCCCGAGCCTTCGCCGGATCGGCGGCCTTGCCCCACTCGAAGGCGAGTTTGGTCACGTCGGCACCGTAGACGGTGGCGATCTTAGCGAAGCGATCTCCGAAGGCGCCGATCGTCACCGCCAGGATCTTGTCGCCAGGCGAGAGGAAGCTGACGATGGCCGACTCGAGACCTCCAGTCCCGGCCGCGGTCACGATCAGAACGTCGTTCTGAGTCTTGTAGAAGGCCTTCAGCCGATCGATAACCCGGTTCTGCAGGACTGCGAACTCGGGCCCACGATGGTTGACCATCTGGCGGGCCCCGGCCTCGCGGACGGCGTCCGGGAGCGAGGTAGGACCTGGTATTCGAAGGTTGGGCTCGAAGCGATTCACGGCGGCCACCTCTCTGCGTATTGGGATGTCGAGGAATAGTAACGACTCGCCCAGGCCCTACGGGTGTGGTATATATGACGGCATATGCAGAAGCGGACGACCATTCTGATCGACTCGGATCTGCTGGACAGGCTCGATCGCTTTGCGGCTCGGAGCGCCATGACCAAGACCGCGGTCCTGACTGCCGCAGTGCAGTCGTACCTCGAGGCTCACGACGCCGTGCCGGACCTGCCGTTCTTGGCGGTCGGCCGCAGCGAACACGGAAGGCTGTCGCTCGACGGCCGGTTGATTGCGCGCCGTGAGGCCGGACTTCGACCCGGACCCGACGAGGTCTGACAGGTGGCGATCCTTCTCGACTCCAGCGCCGTTCTCGCGGCGGCCGATCAGTCCGATCTGAACCACCGCGCCGCCGTCGCCTGGTTCGGTCGGGTCGACGAACCGTTGATGATTGGGGCTCTCACCCTGGCCGAGCTCGACCTGCTGCTCCAGAGGGAGCTGGGTCTGGGCGCAACCTTCGCGCTCCTCAGTTCGATCGGCAGCGGCGCCGTCAAGGTGGTTGGGCCGACGACGGCCGATCTCCTCCGCGCCACGGAACTGATGCGCGAGACTACCGAGTACCGGCCGCGGCTGACGGACGCGGTTCTGGTGGCTACCGCCGAGCGACTTGGAGTGACTCGGGTGGCCGCGTTCGACCGTCCTCCGATCGCGATATTCCGGCCCAAGCACGTCCGCGTCCTCGATCTGGAGCCCTAGATCCATCGGACGGCGGCGCGGGGATCAGGCCGGCAGGCGATCCTTGGCTTCGATCACGTTTCCCCGCTCATTTCCGACGACACGCAGCGAGCCGCGGTCGGCGTCGACCCTGCCGGAGTCGCACCCGGCCGACTCGTAGGTGGGGTCGGTGATCGCCGGCGACTGCCCGGCGAGCATGGCTCGCTCGAGATAGCACGAGGTGGTCGGCTCCCTGAGGTGGCGTGCGGCTCATGGGACGGCAGGCCGCACGACCTTCACAGGTCCCCGAAATGGTGCCTCTACGCCGACGATGGGCGCGACAGCGTGCGCTCGTGACATGGCATTCCCTATGCAGACCTGGAGACGCAACTGAGTATTGGTCGGTCTGGTTGGATCCGTACCGGGCGGCTCAGCGACGGCAATGCAGATTCGCCAGCTCGGGAGAGGTCTGCCCGACGCCTCGTAACTTCCATGTGAACGCTGCAACCGACCTGAGGCTGCCGCAATAACCCGGTTGAGTAAGGCTGGGAGGCCCAGGACCCGTGGCGTAGTGGGGGTTCTCGCGGCGGTCACTCCCCGGCGTCGCGACGCTCCTCGTCGGCGAGATCGCGGAGGCTCTGCTGCCGCCGGCGCATCCCTTCCGAGCCTGTGGCCATAGGGTCGGCGTGTGGCTGGCCCTCGACGGGAGTCTTGCGGCGAGTGATCGTTCTGCGGGCGGTCGCGAGACGCTCGAGTCTCTCGCCGATCTTGACCTCGGCGCCCTGGTCGCCCGGGAAGTAGTAGCGGCGGCCCGTCAGGGAATCGGGCAGGTACTGCTGATCTATGTCGTCGCCCTCGAAGTCGTGGGGGTATCGATAATCGCGGCGACCGAAGCCGCTCGATCTCAGGTGGGCGGGGACAGGCAGCGAGCCCTTGCCGAGTACGTCTGCCATGGCGGCGAAGTAGCCCCGGCCTACGGCGTTGCTCTTCGTCGTGACCGCGAGCAGGACCGTGGCCTGGGCCAGGGCGTATTGGGCCTCGGGCAAGCCGACCCACTCGAGAGCCTGAGCGGCGGCTACGGCCGTTGCCAGCGCGCGAGGATCCGCCAGACCTACGTCCTCAGAAGCCAGAATGATCAGCCTTCGGGCGATGAACCTGGGGTCCTCGCCGGCCGCGATCATCGACGCCAGCCAGTACAGGGCGGCGTCCGGATCATTGCCGCGAATGCTCTTGATGAAGGCGCTGACCGTGTCGTAGTGGCCGTCGCCGGCGCGGTCGTAGGCCAGGGCCCGCTGCTGGGCCGCGGCTTCGACGTCTTCGACGCGCGGTGCGACGTGCCCTTCGGTGTCGCGGATCTTGTCCGAATCGGCAATCGAGACGGCGCCCTCGAGAACGTTGAGTGCTTGTCGGGCGTCCCCGGCGGATAGCTCGACGAGGAGGTTGAACGCCTCGTCGGCAAGGGCAACTCCGCCGGCCGGCCCCAGGTCGCCGGCCAGACCGCGATCCGGATCGGTGAGGGCGCGCCGGACGACCGTCGCAACCTGCTCATCTGTGAGTGGCTCAAGGCGATACACCCGAAGCCGTGACAGAAGAGCCGAGTTGACCTCGAAGTAGGGGTTCTCAGTAGTCGCTCCGACGAGGGTGACCGTCCCATCCTCGACGTGCGGGAGCAGGGCGTCCTGCTGGGCCTTGTTGAAACGATGGATCTCGTCGATGAACAGGATCGTCTGCTGGCCGTTGAGGGCCAGCCGCTCGCGGGCCTGGACGATCAGAGCGCGAACCTCCGCGACGCCGCTCATGACCGCGGAGATGGTGACCATCCGTGCGTGTGCAGCGTCGGCCAGGACCCGGGCCAGGCTCGTCTTGCCGTTGCCAGGCGGTCCCCAGAGGAGGAGTGAGCCGAGATGGCCGCCCTCAAGCGCCCGGCGGAGCGTCCCACGTTCGCCGATCAGCCGTTCGTGACCGACAACTTCGTCGATCGTTCGGGGACGCATACGGGCTGCCAGGGGCTGCCGACCACGCGGGGGCACGAACGCGGACTGCTGAACGCCGGAGTCGCCGGCTGGCGTGGAATTGACTCGGCGCGGTGCCATGAACTCGATGCTACAGGCTGGCCGGTTTCCCGACAGCTGCAATTACGCGAATAACATCACACCCCTGGCGGAAAGGGGGTCGCGCGCCGCGGACGTTCTTCATGTCCGGCTATCCTCGGGATCGCGAAGACGAGCTGACGAGTGCGGCCGCCAAAGGTGCGGTCCCGGCCAAGCCGTTCACGCCAAAGGAACTGCGCGACGCCGTGAGACGGGTTCTGGACAGACCAAATCGAGACGGTTGAGGTTTCTTTCGCCGTTGGGGGCGGCGCGGCGCTAGCTGATCGTGACGACGTGGGCCACGTCGATCAGGACATAGAGGACGGCGAGAACTGCGGCAACCGTCCCGCCGACGACCAGGATCCGGCGCACGTCCCGAACCACGTAGGCGTATTCCTCAGCCGCCCGAGCAGCCAGCAAGCCCTGGCCGCCGGCTCGGCCAGGCCGCGCGGTTTCGCTGGCTCGAGTGCGTTCTCGCGTCCGAGCTCGGCCGGCTTCGGAGGCGCGTTCCTGAGCGACGATCTGGGACTCGATCTCGGCCGCTCGAGCTTCCTCGGCCGCCGAGAGACTGCCCCCGGCGCGAGGCGTGGGCTGTGACTGGGGTCTGGCGGAACCGTGCCTATCGGGACGCCGTTGGCCGGGACGGTTCGATCCGCGGTTTCGCTTGGCCATCTTGTGTGAGGGGCCTCCGTTGACTCCAGCGTGGGCGACGCGGGGCGAGCCCCGCAGATTGGTCACTGTCTCGTTTCGCTCGCGCGGAGGATAACATCCCGGTTCGCCTCGTCGGAGTCCCTTTCTCGGCGGGGCCGCCTTCTCGTGGGAGTCGCGTCGGCGCTGTTGGCGCCGCATCCAGAGCACCCGTGCGCCCGCGGCTGGTAGACTCGGAGGCGATCGAGCGGAGGTACCTGTGGTCGACTTCTTTTCCAACAACGCGGCCGCCATTGCGTTGGTCCTGGCTGGCTTGTGCCTGCTGGCGATCGTCATGCTGCAGTCGCTGCAATTGAGCGGACTCAAGCGGCGTATCAATCAACTCACCGGCGGCGCCGACGGAGGCGATCTGGAGGCGGTTCTGGGCCAGCACCTGGAGAAGGTCCATCAGGTCGGGCGCGACCTGGACGAGCTAACGGGTCGGACGACGATCCTCGAGAGTTCGGCTCGCCACCACTTCTCGCGGCAGGGGCTGATCAGATTCAATCCGTTCCCCGACACGGGTGGAAACCAGAGCTTCGTTCTGGCCTTGCTGGACGAGTCCGATGACGGGTTCGTAATCAGCAGCCTTCACTCGCGAACCGGCACTCGCATCTACGCCAAAGCCGTGGTCGGTGGCAAGGCAGATACCACGCTGTCCACCGAGGAGCAGGAGGCGATTGACGAAGCTCGGTCCAGGCGGCCGATGCGGCCGGCTACGCCGGCGCGATCTGCAGCCGCGGGCAGGGCGGCGCCGGCGCCGAGCGCGGTTCCCGCCGCGCCGAAAGACGCTCCTGCGGCGGTTGCGCCGGCTGCCAGGACCCGTGACGTTTCGGCTCCGGCAGCCGCCGTTAATGGGGGTTCGGCCCAGGCCCCGAAGGCCGCACCGCCAGTTCCCGCTGGTCTCGTCCACGAGACTGCCAAGCGCCCGACCAGCGACCGTGCGAAGGGCCAGGAGAAGCCGAAAGACTTGCCGGCCGCAGAGCCTGTCGAGGTCGATGCCGAACGTGTCGGCCGCAAGCCTGGGAGCCGTTAGGCCTCGAACAGGGGATGCAGCAGACGGATCTGCCCACCCCGTGCCGTGACACGTGAGATGTCACTGCCGCCGACGAGTCTCGCCAGATGACGCGTCAGGGCCGCAGGGCATCGACACATGAACCGCTGCCGCTGGAGCAGATACCTGTCTGGAGGGCGCAGCCGAACGAGGACCCGCAGCCAGCCGGGGCGGGTGATGGCGTCGACTCACTCATAGAAGGGCTGAATCCAGAGCAACGGCGCGCCGTGTGCCACGGCGACGGTCCGTTGCTCGTCGTGGCCGGCGCAGGCACGGGCAAGACGCAGGTAATCACTCGCCGAATTGCGTGGTTGATCGCAACCCGCAGGGCCCGCCCGTCGGAGATCCTGGCCCTCACCTTCACGGACAAAGCCGCGGACGAGATGCAAGTCCGAGTCGACCAGCTGGTCCCGTACGGCTACACGGACGCGGCCATCTCCACGTTCCACGCCTTTGGTGACCGTCTTGTCCGTGAGTTCGCGCTCGAGCTGGGCCTCCCCACCGACTTGCGTGTGCTGTCGCGGCCGGAGGTCGTGATCTTCCTTCGAGAGCGGCTATTCGAGTTCGAACTGGAGGAGTATCGGCCGCTGGGCGATCCGACGCGTTTCCTCGGGGCGCTTGCGACGCTCTTCAGCCGATGCAAGGACGAGGACGTGAGCCCGGGTGCCTACGTCGACTTTGCGGCCGAGTTGCGGGCGCAGTGTGCCGAACGCCCGACTGGTGCCGGAACTGGCGTTGGGTTCGATGCCGACGACACTGCCGCACTCGCGGAGGATGCTCGCCGCCAGACTGAGCTCGCTCGAGCATACGAGCAGTATCAGAAGCTGCTGCGTGAGGCCGGCCTGATCGACTTCGGCGACCAGGTCAGTCTGGCCTTACGGCTGCTGCGCGAGTCGCCGGCCGCTCGGTTGGAGCTTCAGCGCCGCTACCGCTACATCCTTGTGGACGAGTTCCAGGACACGAACCGGGCTCAGGCGGAGCTGGTGGAACTCCTTGCCGCTCCGCACGGGAACGTAACCGTCGTTGGCGACGACGATCAATCCATCTACAAGTTCCGCGGCGCGGCCATCAGCAACATCCTGGAGTTCAAGCGGCGGCATCGTCGCGTCCGCCAGATCGTGCTGCGCCGCAACTACCGCTCGGGGGCGCCGCTCCTCGATGCGAGCTACCGCCTCATCCGATTCAACGACCCGGACCGCCTCGAGGTTCGCAACGGGATCGACAAGCGGCTCGTCCCCGAACGCCGGAGCGCCCAGAGGCCGGTTCGGCATCTTGTGTTCGCCACGGGTTCCGAAGAGGCGGACGGCGTGGCGCGCGAAATAGCCGCGCGGGTTGCAGCCGGGGCGGCGCCGCGGGACTTCGCCGTCCTGGTTCGGGCGAACGCGGATGCGGATCCGATTCTGCGGAGCCTTAACCTCGCCGGAGTGCCGTGGCGCTTCTCCGGCACCTCGGGTTTGTACGCACGGCCGGAGATCCGGCTCCTGCTGGCCTTCCTGCGGGCGGTCGCGGACCTTTCCGGCAGCGTCGATGTCTACGCGCTGGCAGCATCCGACGTGTACGGCCTGGGCGGGCCCGATCTCACGGCCCTGGTCAACAGCGCGCGTCGTCGAAACCGCTCGCTGTGGGAGGTCTTCGACGAGCTGACGCGACAGCCCGGTCTGCTGCGGCTGACCCCCGACACTCGCGCCAAGTTGGAGCGGCTCGTCGCCGACCTGCGGCGCTATACCGAGCTCGCGCACGAGCGCCCGGCCGGAGAAGTCCTGTACCGATTCCTGCGGGACAGCGGCTTGCTCTCGAGGCTGGCATCCACGGATTCGGTGGCGGCCGAAGAGGCCCTCCAGAACGTCGCCCGCTTCTTCGAAATCATTCGAGCCCAGTCCGATCTGCTGCCGGACGATCGCGTGGTTTTCGTGGCGCGGCATCTTCAGACGCTGATCGATGCGGGCGACGATCCGGCGACGGCCGAGGTCGATCCGGAGGCCGAGGCCGTCGCGGTGTTGACGGTTCACAAGGCAAAGGGCCTGGAGTTCCCGGTGGTCTTCATGACGGGCCTGGTCGATGGCCGCTTCCCGGCCCGGACCCGGCGCGAGCCGCTCCGTCTCCCTACTGAGCTAGTAAAGGAAGTCCTGCCAGAGGGTGACGCTCACCTCCAGGAAGAACGTCGGCTGTTCTATGTCGGTATGACCCGGGCTCGTGATGAGTTGGTGCTCTCTCACGCCGCCGACTACGGTGGGCGGCGGACCCGCCGTGTGTCGCAGTTCGTGCTGGAAGCGCTCGACCTGCCCGCAACGGCGGCCACCGGTGCCGCTGCCGACGCTGCGGCCCACTCTCCTCTCGAACGGCTGGCTGCGTTTGAGCCGGTGGCCGAACCGGTCGAACCCGGGCGCCAGCCAGGCGAGGGGCCGCTTTCGCTCAGTTTCTACCAGGTGGACGATTACCTGACTTGCCCGCTCAAGTACAAGTACGTGCACGTTCTCCGCGTGCCGATTGCGCCGCACCACTCCATCGTGTACGGCTCCGCTCTGCACCAGGCCGTCCAGGAGTTCCACCGCCGCGCGGCGCGCGGGGCCGTCATGACAGAGGACGAGCTGCTGGCGGCGTTCGATCGGGCCTGGTCGAATGAGGGATTTCTTACGCGCGAGCATGAGGAGGCGCGCCTGGCAGCGGGGCGGGCCGCGCTGCTCCGATTCAGGGAGGGACAGCTGCAGCCCGGGGCGCCCGTGCCGGCCTATGTCGAACACGAGTTCAGCTTCACCCTGGACGGCGATCGCATTCGTGGCCGCATAGACCGCGTCGACATCGAGCGTTTGCCGGCCGCCCCGGCCCCCGACGATGGAGCGGGGGAGGGACCAGGGTCCGACACCGTCACGCCGGCGCTGCCGGGTCTGTATCCGGAGCGCGTAACTATCACTGACTACAAGTCGAGCGACGTTCGCGACCCGGCTCGAGCTCGCGAGCGTGCCCGCGAGTCGCTCCAATTGCAGATCTATGCGATGGCCTGGGAGGCTGAGACTGGCCGCTTGCCGGCGGCTCTGCAGCTGTGGTTCCTGGAGTCGGGCCTGGTGGGACGAGTCGACGTGGACGAGAAGCGGCTCCAGAAGGCTCGTGAGTCAGTTCGTCGGGCGGCCCGCGGCATCCGCGCCCGCCGATTCGAAGCCACTCCGGATTACATCGCGTGCGGCTACTGCGCCTTCCGCGACATCTGCCCTGCGAGCGTGGCTAAGTGATGGATGGCGTCGAGGCGATAACCTTCGACTTCGGTGACACTCTGGTGCCGTTCCCGGCAGGATCGATGGCCAGGGTGCTGCACCTGACCGCCAAGCTGGCGGCCAAGCTGGTCGGCTGTTCGGTCGATGACTTCGTCGACGTTTGGGGCGACGAGCGTCGCCGTCAGTTCGACGAGGAAGTTCCGGAGGGCCGGGAGGCCGACATGGACGTTCGCCTCCTCCGCGTGCTGGCCAGAATGCGGGGCCGGCCGGTGCCGTCCAACGGAGCCCGTTGGGACGACGCCGCTCTGAAGGCATACTCGGAGCCGCGCGAAATCGAGGCCATCCTGGAGGCCTATGCCGACAACTTTGCGGGCAACACCCCGATCCCGCCGGAGATCGGTCCGATGCTCGGGCGACTGGCCCGCTCCCACCGCCTGGCCATCGTGTCCAACTGGCCTCTCGCTCTCGCCGTCGATCGTTTCGTCGAGGCCGCCGGCTGGCTTCCACATCTGTCGGCGGTCGTGGTGTCGCACCGGGTCGGCGTCATCAAGCCCCGACCGGAGATCTTCGACATCGCGGCGAGGATATTGGGCGTAGCCTGCGGGCCTCAGATACTCCACGTCGGTGACGACATCGGCGCAGACGTCATGGGGGCCCACGCAGTCGGCTGGAGAGCGGCCTGGGTCAGGCGGAAGCCCGAGGACTCGTATCTGCCGGTGGCTCCGCCGGCTCCAGACGCACGGCCGGATCTGACGATCGACTCGGTCCTTGACCTCGAGTCCGCGCTCGGCCTGTCTGCCGCCCGGTCCGGTCGGTAGACTGGCCTGAGTGATGGACGCCAGAGATCGGCTGGGCAACTGCTTCTTCGTAGGCGCGGCGCTGATCGCCTGGCTTGCCGTGGCGCAGACCGTGACGACGACGTACCCGCGTGAGAATGCGATGGCCGGTCTGGTTGGTGCCGGGCTGATAGGAGTGGCCTGCGGGCTGACGGCGGTGCCTCTCTGCTGGCTGGTGCCGTTCGCGCGTCATCGCCGTATCGCGCTCCTTGGCGATTGGGGCCGGGCGATTCGCAGAGGCACGTGGGTCGCCGCGGTCATCGCGCTTTTCGTCGCGCTGCGAATCCAGGCCGTGTTGAGCCTGCCGATCGCCGTCTTCGTCGTGGTCCTGGTCTTGCTGGCCGAGATCACACTCTCCATGGAGCGATAGGCGGCTGTTCGGGAACGGTCGAGCGGCTGGACGGGTTCGCCTCGCACATGGCGATGAGCCAGTCAGAGATCCAATACCGCGGTCAGCCTCGCCTGGGTGAGTTGCGCGACGCACCACCGAAAGTGGCCGTCGCTGCCGTCCGGCGTGAACGCGTTGCTGGTCGCCACGGCGTATGCGGCACCGTAGACCAACATCGCCTCGACGGCGTATCCGAGTTCGGCGGCGAAGCGATCGGTGACCGCAGCAGCGATCGCCGCGGCGTGCGGACCGTACATGTTCATGATCACAGCGGCGATGCTCGCGTCCAGCCGGGGATCGCCTGCCGTGGACAGGAATCCGAAGTCGAGTACCGACACTGGCCGGAGTTTCTCGTCCACCAGGATGTTCTCGCCGAAGAGGTCTCCATGGATGACCGCAGTCGGCACGTTATCGAGTCCGTCCAGCTTCTCCAGGATCCCCATGTAGCGGCGGTCGAAGTCCGGCATGTGGCTACGCAGCACGCCGCCGAAACGTGCCACGCGGCGCTCCAATAGCGCGACTAGGGCAGTGCGGAAGTCGTGCGTGCCCGCCCAGAACGGGCGCTCCTCATCCAGCACTGGCATCTCTCGCATCGTGTCGGTGCCAGGCACGGTGGCCAGCGCCCGGAGCACTTCAACGACGCAATTCACGGTGGCAGGATCCAGCTGGGCGTCCTCAAACGCCAGCCGCTTCTGCAGCGGCTCGCCGTGCAACTCCTGCTCGAACGTCACGGCAACGCCGTCGACTTCCTCGACCCCCAGAATCACCGGAGTGGCGAACGGCAATCCGGCACGGGCGACATCCGCGTAGAACCCCTGCATCCGGACGAGCTCTGCTTCGCGACGGCCGCCCCACACCTTCGCCACTGTCCCGTTGCCGAGACGGTAGATTGCACCTTCTGCTCCGGACCCTAGCGGCCTTACGTCCGAGTAACCTCGCCGGGTGAAATGCTCAATCCATGCAGCGGTATGGATCCGTCGAAATCCCGACAAGCTCGGACCCCTTCCATCGGTTGCCGTCAAGACCACGCCCCGTGCGGCGGTTCGCCGACAGCCTACTGGTCGACCGCGTTTGGCGTTCAAGTGGCCGTCAGCCGGTCCCCGATCGGCGACGCTTCGCGCGGCCACTGGGCCAGGCGCCAACGGTCATCTGCCGGATAGGCTGCTGCCAGGTCTCCCCGCGAGAGTCCGCGCAAATGATCGGACTCTCGACAACGAGTTATGTCAGGCTTAGCCGGATGGCCATGCTCCGACGCGATCCGAAGACTGCCGCGGCGCTGGCCCGGCTATACGACCTCGACCTGCTCGACGATCCGGGCGACATCGATCTGTACCTGGCCCTCGCGTCTCGGACCGGCGGCCCGATCCTTGAGATCGCAGCCGGGTCCGGGCGAGTGGCTGTCCCGCTCGCGAAAGCGGGCTACGAGGTCACCGCCGTCGATATCGATCCAGCGATGCTTGCCCGGGCAGAGAAGGCGGCCGCGCAAGCCGGGCCCGAGGTCCCTGCCAGGCTCGAGCGCGTCGAGGCCGATATCGTCGGGTTGAACCTGCCCGGCGGCGCCAGGTTCCGACTCGCGATTCTGGCCCTGAACTCGATCCTGTTGCTGGAGACGCGCGACGCACAGGAAGCCGCGCTCGAGGCGATGGCCCGGCACCTGGAGCCCGGCGGAATCGCCGTGGTCGACGTGTGGTTGCCCAGCGCGGACGAACTGGCCCGCTATGACGGCCGGGTCGGACTGGAGTACGTACGCGACGATCTGGAAACCGGGCTGCTCGTGACCAAGACCGCTGCGGCGCAGCACGAGCCCGCGACCGGGCACATCCATCTGACCGCGATCTACGAAGAGGCTGCCCAGGGCGGCGAGCCTCGCCGTTGGGTTCGCGAAGACCGGCTGAGACTGGTCAACGCCGACGATCTGCGGTCGATGGCCGAGTCGGCAGGGCTCGAGGTGGAGGTCGTCGCCGGCGATTACAACCTCAATCCGGTGGGCCCTCATGACGAGAGAGCGGTTCTGGTGGCGCGGATGCGGGGGAGACCCGCTCCGCCAGCTTGATATAGTCGCACTGTGGCTAAACCCAGCTCCATTCGGCTATTGGTCGCGGAAGATGTGCCGCAGGTAGGCCAACACGTTCGGAACCTCCTGGGCGTGCAGTCACAGGTGCAGCTGCTCGAAGTCCTGAGCGACGGCTCGAAGGTGGTGGAGGCGGTCGGGCAGCTTCGGCCGGATGTCGTGATGATCGACCTGCTGCTGCAGGGCAAGGTCAAGGGGCCCGAGCTGATCGAGAAGCTGCGAGGGTCGGGCCTCGATGTCCCGGTTGTGGTGCTTACCGTGCCGCAGCATCCGCTCGTCCGCGACCCCGACCGTGGCATCGACGCGGTCCTGACTCTGCCGTTCAGCGGCTTCGAGCTGGTCAACACCTTCAGCCACGTTCTAGCAGATCGCCAGGCCAGGACGTCGAGCGCGTGCCGGGTCGTAGCCGTGTTCTCTCCAAAGGGTGGTGTCGGCAAGACGACGATCGCGTTCAACCTGGCCGTGGCTCTGAGCCAGTTGAGCGTGGCAACGGCGCTCGTGGACGGGAGTCTTCAATATGGTGACCTTCGCTCATTGCTGAAGGTCCCGAGCGACGTCCCTTCGATTCTGGACTTACCCACAGACAGGGTGCAGGAGTCCGACCTGCGCGATGTGCTGTGGCGCGACCCGGCGGGCGTCGACATCCTGCTGGCGCCGCCTCGCGTGGAGATGGCCGAAATGGTCACGGTGCGCGACGTCGAGAAGACGGTCTCGCTGCTGCGTCGCCTCTACGAGGCGATAGTCATCGACACGCCGACCACTCTCTCGGAGGTAACACTGGCCCTGCTCGATGCCTCCGACGTGATCCTCTCGATCGTCACGTACGACTCGACGACGATTCACAATACCGTCGCCGTTTCCGAGGTCTTTGGGTCGATCGGCTACGGCCCCGAGAAACTGAGGTATCTGGTCAATCGAGCCGACTCGAGTGGCGGCATCGGCCGTGACGAGCTGGCCAAGGCCCTGGGCCGTAGGCCGGATTTCGAGGTCGTTTCCGACGGCCGCCTGGTTGTCCAGGCCAACAACGAGGGCATGCCATTCGTTGTGTCCAGCCCGGACGCAGCCGTCAGCAGAGACATTCGACGCACGGCGGAGACGCTTCTGGGTCGCACTGCAGATGCCCCGGTGAGACACTGAGGCCGTGTCCGATCTGCGTCCCATTGGAATATTCGACTCGGGTGTCGGCGGTCTGACCGTCCTGCGCGAGATCCTGCGCCGTCTTCCGTTCGAGTCGACCGTATACCTTGGCGACAACGCTCGCGCTCCCTACGGCGTTCGAACCGACGACGAGGTTCGGCGATTCAGCGTTCAGGCCCTCGATGCCCTCGTTCGCCGCGAGGTGAAGGCGCTGGTCGTGGCCTGCAACACATCGACCTCGGTCGCTCTCGGCGATTTCCGACGCCGGTACGACCTTCCGGTGCTGGGCGTGGTTCGGCCCGGGGCGGCGGCCGCGGCGCTGGCCACGCGAAACCGGCGCGTCGGCGTCATCGCAACGCCGGCGACGGTGCGGTCGCGGGCCTACTTCAACGCCATCAAGGACGAGAACCCGGCCATCGAGGTGTACGAGCACGCCACGCCGGGACTCGTGCCGCTCGTGGAGGCCGGCCGTCTGGCCGGCCCCGAGGTGGAGGCGGCTGTCCGGGAGGCCGTGGCCCCGTTGCTCGGCGAGCGGAACGAGGACGGCGACTTCATCTTCGCGCTGCCGCCGTCGGCGAAGATCGACACGTTGCTGCTCGGGTGCACCCACTATCCGCTGCTGGCGAGCGTCCTGCGCGCTTGCGTCGGGGATGGAGTGGCGATAGTCGACTCGGCCACGGCTACGGCCTCGTCCCTGGCAGAGCTGCTGTCAGTGAATGCGCTCGAGGCTCCTGGCACCACGCGAGGTACGGCCGCCGACGCGGGCATTGCCGGTCACGAGCCGCCGGAGGAGACAGCGGAGGCGCCGACTCACCGCCAGCTGACCACAGGCGACGTGGCAGCGTTCAGGGCTGTGGCAGAGAGGATGTTCGGCGAGGAGTTTCCCGACATCGAGGCCGTGAATCTGGAAGCCGGGCTCGCGTGAGCGGCGAGCCCGCGACCGATGGGCGCGGCGACCGGACAGCCGCACCGCGTCGCGCCGGCCGGCCCGGTTGGGCGCGCGACTCGTTTCTTCAGGCCGGGTTCCTCGCCGGAGCAGTCGTCGGCGCTACCGTGACCGTTCTTGGGCGCCGCGCCGAGCAGTCTGCCCGTCGCGGCCTCATCGACTGGAAGGCGGCGGAGCGCCTGGCCGCGAGGCGCCTTCGGAATGCGCCGGGGTCCCTCGACCCGGTCGAGTTGCGACGTGCCGCCCCGATCTACGCGGCGGCGATGGCGGAGATCGTGCCCGCCCTGAGCCGCGCCGTCGACGCGGAGCTGCCAGGGGTGGTCGAGCGGAGCGGCGTCGTCGATCGCGCGACATGGGTCCATGCCAACGTGGCCACGTTCGCCGCCCTGATGGGCAAGGTGGAGGGCGACCTCCTGGACCAGGTCCTTCCGCCCGGCTCGGGCCTGGTCAAGGCGACGATGGCGATCGCCAATCGCATGGTCACCACGCGGCAGTTCGGGTACCTGCTGAGCTTCCTGGGACAGCGCGTGCTTGGCCAGTACGATCTCGCGCTGCTCTCGGCCGAATCGGCGCCGGGCCGGCTTCTTTTCGTCGACGAGAACATCCGGCGGACGGCCGCCACCCTGCAGGTGCCACTCAATCCATTTCGGACCTGGATAGCTCTCCACGAGACGACGCACGCCTACGAGTTCGAGGCCCATCCGTGGCTTCGGCCGTATCTTGCCGGCCGGCTGGAACGGCAGCTCGTCTCACTTTCAAACGGCATGTCTACCATGAGCCGCGATGCCCTCGGCCATCTGGGCCGCGCCCTGCGGGGCGCAAGCTCGGGCGAGAACTGGATGGAGGGGCTCATGACGGCGGATCAGCGTCGCGAGTTTCGCGAGATTCAGGCCGTGATGAGCCTGCTCGAGGGCTTCGGGGACTACATCATGGACGAGGTCGGTCGCAATCTGGTCCCGGATGTCGAGCGCATCAGCGCTCGCTTTCATGCACGTCGCGAGCAGCGGACAGGCTTCGAGCGGGCGATGATGCGGCTCACCGGAATGGACCTCAAGATGGAGCAATACCGCATGGGAGAGGAGTTCGTCGCCGCCATCGCCAGGGCTCGGGGAGCTGGGGCGTTGCGCTTGCTCTGGCTCGGCCCTGAGACTCTGCCGACGCCGGAGGAGATAGATCTTCCGTCACTCTGGCTGGCAAGAGTCATGGCCGGTTTCCGAGCGGCGCCGGCCAGCATCGGGGACTCACATGAACGCTGAGACTCCCGCAACCGCAGGCCCGGGGCATGGACCGGGCGGCTCGCCGTCTGCGATCGCCATGAGCCCGGTTCTCACCGGCCGCGACGCATTCGGGTCGATGAGCGAGAGGATCCTCGAAGCCGCCCCGGGTGCGCGGCTCATTCCGGTTAGCGCCGAGGGGATCGCGGACGAGTCGCTCGAAGACGCAGAGGTTCTCCTGCGAGGCTGGTCCCTGGGTGGGGACGCGCTGGACCGTCTCCTCGGTCGAGCACCCAGGCTGCACTGGATCCATTCGGTGTCGGTCGGTGTCGAGTCGGTCCTCACGCCGTGCGTGCGGGTGCGCGGCCTGACCGTAACGAACGGCCGCGGCGTCTTCGACCGGCCCATCGCCGAGTACGTGATGACGATGCTTCTGGCCATATGCCGGCGGCTGCCTCAGCTGCTCGAGTTGCAGCGCGAGCGAACCTGGCAGCCGCTCGAGGCCCGAGAGCTGGCCGAGACGACGATCGGCCTGGTCGGCCTGGGCGGCATCGGCTGCGAGATTGCGGCGCTGGCGCGTCCGTTCGGCCCGCGGATCGTGGCCATCCGCCGCAGACCCAACGCCGGGCCGGTGGAGGGCGTGGATGTCCTCGGCGGTCTAGAGGCGCTTCCCAGGCTGATGGCCGTTTCCGACTTCGTCGTCCTGGCATTGCCACTCACGGGAGAGACGGAAGCGCTCATCGACGATGAATCCCTTGCCGGCGCCAAGCCGGGCGCCTGGATACTCAACGTCGCCCGTGGCGCATTGGTCGACGAACTGGCGATGCTGCGAGCGCTGCGATCCGGTCCGCTGGGCGGTGCTGTGCTGGACGCCTTCCGGGAGGAGCCGCTGCCCGAGACGTCGCCGTTCTACCGGCTACCCAACTGCATCGTTACGCCCCACACGAGCTGGTCCAGCGCTGCGGTTCTCAGGCGGACTCTGGATGTCTTCTGTGACAACCTGAGGCGCTACCGCGCAGGTGAGCCCCTGAAACACGCGGTCGACCCAGCCGCCGGCTATTGAGAGCGGCACTCCGGTAGCATGTGCGGGGCGCAACGGCATCTCGCGCAGGAGGCCACCAGCTCATGCAGATCGCCATTGTCGGGCTCGCCGGGTCGGGGAAGACGACCGTCTTCAACACCCTGACCAGGGGTCACGCCCAGACTGGTGGATATGGCGGCCTGGAGCTGCATGTGGGGACGGTCAAGGTTCCCGACGAGCGGCTCGACAGGCTGGCGGAGATATTCAAGCCTCGCAAGATCGTCCATGCCGACGTGACTTACTTCGATCTTCCGGCACCGCCGGCTTCGACGGAGGGCCGAGTCGGAACCGAAGAGTTGCCGGCCGACCAGCTGGCCCGACTGCGGGAAGCCGACGCGTTGCTGCATGTCGTTCGAGCGTTCGAAGACCCGGCGCTACCGCACCCGGACGGTTCGGTCGATGCATGGCGGGATCTCGAGCGCCTGGACCTCGAATTCACTCTGGCCGATCTGTCGGTAATGGAGAAACGCATCGATCGGTTGAAGGCGGCCGGCCACCACGGCACGGCGGCGGAGCGCGATGCGAACGATCGGGAGCTCGAGTTACTGGAGCGGCTTCACCGCCCGCTGACCGAGGGGAAGCCGCTGCGCGAGGAGTCACTGGCGGCCGAGGAGGAGAAGTCGATCCGCGGCTTCCGCTTCCTGACCCAGAAGCCAGTCCTGATCCTGCTCAACGTCGGCGAGTCGGACCTCCCACGCGAGGCCGAGATCGCTGCCGAAATAGCGGGACGCTACAAGCATGAGCGAACGCTGGTCGATGCGCTTTCCGCCAAGATCGAGATGGAGCTGGGCGAGCTCGAGCCGGAGGAGGCGGCCGTCTTCATGGACGAGCTGGGTCTGGCGGAGTCGAGCCTGGACCGCGTGCTGCGGCTCAGCTATCGACTGCTTGGCCTGATCTCGTTCCTGACCGCCGGGCCGGACGAGGTACGAGCCTGGCCGATCCCCGACGGCTCGAACGCGGTGGACGCGGCCGGGGCCATCCACACGGACCTGGCGCGTGGCTTCATCCGGGCCGAAGTCGTGTCGTACGAGGATCTACTTGCGCTCAAGACGACGGCGGAGGCGCGCAAGCACGGCAAGCTCCGCTCCGAGGGCAAGAGCTACACGGTCAAGGACGGCGACGTCATCGAGATCCTCTTCAGCAGGTAGCTGTCCGGTGGCGCGCTCCTGCCGCGACACGCCTGCGGGGCCGGTTGGCCCTCGGGCGTTGTCCTAGTTCGGGAGGAAACCGTCGCGAGGCAGGTTGACGAAGATGCCTCGGTAGTCTGGCGCGTCCGGATCGTCGTCATCGTCTGAGTCGATGCTGGCCAGATAGTTGTCGTCATCCAGCTTCGAGACGTTGACCGAGGCCGATAGCCGCTCGTCGGAGATGGCGATGAAGGCGTGGTCGCGCTCCAGTTCCTCGGCGACGGCCTCGATCAAGGTGTCCTGAGTGAAGGTGTCCTGCACTCGCCGCCGGATCTCCTGGACCAGCTCGAAGAAGGAGTCCGCATCCATTTCCTCCTCGCGAACCAGTAGCACGTCGGCGAAGATGTTCTCGTCGCCTTCGCGAAGCTCGTAGAAGAACATGGTTCGACTCCAGGGAGGCTGCATGTCGGAAGCCAGCGGAGTATACGACGGGTCGCCTGCCGGTTCCGGCGGCCCCCTAGACTTGATCGTGGTTGGGGCCGCGTCGCGGGACGTCACTCCGGAGGATCCCCGAGGTTGGCGGCTCGGCGGCGCGGCGACGTATTGCTCGCTGACGGCGGCGCGGTTGGGATTGCGGGTCGGGTGCGTCATGGGTGTCGACGGACCGGCGGCCGACGCGGAGGAGCTGGCCTCGCTCGAGGCGGCCGGTGTCCTGGTGCACCGGGTCGCGCTCGAGCGAGGGCCGGTCTTCGAGAACATCGAGCGGGATGGGCATCGCCGTCAGCGATGGCTCTCGAAGTGCGACCGCGTGCCCGCCGCGGCTCTCCCGGCAGAGTGGCGTGGGACGCGGGGCTGGCTGCTCGGGCCGGTCGCCGGGGAGGTGCCGCCGGAATGGGCAAAGGTCGCCTCGACCCGAAAGGACGCCTGCGTGGCGGTCGGCTGGCAGGGGATGCTGCGCGAGTTCGCCGCCGATGGCTGGGTGAAGCGCGTCGACCCCGCACGGTCGGCCATCCTGGGCGTGGCTGGGTTGGTGTGTGCGAGCGTGGACGACGTCCCCCCTGGCGTCGGCCTGGCGGAGCTGCGGGCATTCGCGCCACGAGCCGCGATCTTCCTTACCGCTGGCGATCGCGGAGGTCTGGCTATGCGCGACGAGCGCCTCGTCCGCTACCCGGCGGTCCCGGCGCCCCGGGTCGTCGATGCGACCGGCGCGGGCGACGTGTTCCTAGCCGCGCTCATGGTCGAGTGGCTGCTGAACGGGGACGTGGCCACGTCGCGGGCGCTTCGCTTCGCCGCTGCAGCGGGATCGTGCGCGGTCGCTGGCGCGGGGATCGCGGGCGTGCCCACCGAGGCGCAGGTGGCCGAGAGACTCAGGCTACGCGCGTCGTCTGGGTCTCCGCCCGGCGCCTGATCCCCTTCAGCATCCGGCGCATCATGGCGAAGTCGCCAACCTCGATCAGGAAGACCGACAGGAGCGCCGCCGCCGGCTTATGCCAGTCGTAGACCACGCGAATGCGGGTGACGAGCCGAGTCCTTTGTCCTGCCGGGTCGAGACGCCACGACCATGTGCTGTCGGGCTTGCGCCAGAGCAACCAGGCGGCGGGATCGAATGAATCGACCTTGAAGGCGGTGGTGGCGGTGACCGTCGGGGACATCGGCACCCAGTCGCCGACGCTGAGCGTCTGGAGCTCGGGAACGATTCGCTCGGCGCTCTGGTGGCCGAGCGAATCCAGCAGATCGTAGCTGTAGAAGCCGGCTCGGCCGAATCCGACCTGCACGAGCCACGGCCACACCTCGTTCGGCGCTGCGTCGATGGTGATCGCACGGGTCGCCTGGAACTGCGCCCGTGGAAAGAGATCGTCGCCGGGCATCGCAGAACCGACCTCGGTCGGGCTCGCGCCCCAGCGCGTATGCCACGGCCGGATGACCGGCGTCACGGCGAACAGCGGGATCGCCACGATCAGGTCGAGCGTCTGCCGGATCAACGAGGCTGGCTTCATGGCAATTCCTGTTGCTGTCGTGACGCGCGAATCGTCGGACGCGTCGAGGTGGTCCCGAGTGTGCCGTACGGAGGTGGCGGCGGGGCCGAATGGACTCAGTTGGGCGTCCATCGGTTGTGGATCAGATCGCTGCCCGCTCCAGCCGCCGCGCCAGTCTTGCCCGGCGACCCGCCAGATCCGCCTCCAGACCACGCCGCACCGCCGCCTGCCCACGGCCCCGGCTGCGGTATAGCGCCAGGAGAGCTTCGTCCGTGGCGGTCCACGCTCCGGTCAGGTCGTGCTTGCGGTGCTCGCGCTCCTTGGCCAGCTCGATCCAGCCGAGCGCCGCGAGCGGCCCCGGAGCCGTTACGAGGCGGCTCCAGGCCACGCCGGCCTCGGCTAGGCGGCCGCAGCGGCGCAGCAGCCGAGCCAACTCCAGCGTGGCAAGGGCCACATCTGGATCGCCGCCGTCTATGGGAGCGCCGGCGATCTCCAGGCAGGCGATCGCTTCGTCGATCTGGCCATCGTGACGGAACAGCCGCGCCAGCCGCACCAGATCCCCGGCAGGCGCCCAGCGCCGTTCCTCGCCCACGCCGTAGCCGCGTTCGAGGTGTGCCAGGATGCGCCCGAGCGTGACCACGTCCTCGGCGTTGTGGCGGGCTACCACCCGGATCGGCCCGGCTGGGCCGCCGCGCAGGAACGAGTGGTAGACGGCGGGAATCTCCCACGACGGAATGTCCGGGGCGCGGTGGCGGCGGAGCAGGTGCCGTTCCACGGTCTGGAGGCGGGCATCGGGGAGGCGATGCCGGAAGAGCCGCCGGACGAGAAGCAGCAGGTCCAGGTGGCCATCGAGGGCGGGCGGCACCAGGCGGCCCATTCGAAACCGGGTCTCGAGGAGAGGCCAGTCGAACGTACGCCCGTTGTAGGTGACCAGGCAGGATCCGGGCGGCGTCTCGTCAGCCAGGGCGTCGAGGAGGGCGCGCTCCTCCGAGTGGTCCGGGAGCAGCAGTTGAACGAGGCGCAGCCGATTGCCCTGCCATCGGCCGATCCCGATCAGGAAAGCGACAGTGCCCGCGGCCGATCCCAAGCCGGTCGTCTCGGTATCGAGACACACGAGGGGAGTGCCCGGTGCGGGCATCCCCGGGAGAGTGGCAAGTCGGTCGCGATCGATGGGCAGGTACACGGGCCGGAGCTCGCGGCGGACATACCAGCCGTGAGGAGTCTCGACCGCATCCGCGTCCAGTCCCTGGGCCAGCCGCATGGCCAGCGATGCCGGGTCTGCGGCCCCGGCGCCACGCCACACGGGCTGAGGAGTGCTGCGCTCGCCCGCGGCCACGACTGCGGCGATGACCCGTCTGATCTCGGGGTCCGCCTCGCCGATACGATCAACGTGGGCTGCCGCCCGGCCTCGCCGAAGTTGGTCCAGGTGGCGCTGGAGCCGGGTCCCATCGACGGTCACGGCGTGGCTGCCGATCGCCCCGCGGGGCCTGCCATTCCTCCGCCTGGCGGGCGCTCTCCGGCAGCGGTCTTGTCCTCGCCGGCGCCGGCATCCAGCGCGCTCAGCAGTCTCAGCGCCAGGGCTTTCGCGTCCAGGCCGGGTTCAAGCCTCGGGCCAGTGCAGGCTGGGCAGCCACTTTCGCAACCGCACCCGGCGATCAGGTCGGCCGCCCCGGCCATCAGCTCGTTGTGGCGCTCGAAGAGACGTTCGGAGAGGCCGACTCCGCCCGGCACGGCTTCGTACAGATAGACCGTGGGGGCTCCGTTGTGTGGGGAGCGGACCTGGCTGACAAGGCCGAGGTCGCGAGGGTCGACCATGAGAAGGACCGCCGCTACAGCCTGAATCGCCCGTCCGGCCCCGAGCAGCGCGACGTCGAGATCGGCCCGCCGCCAGCCCTCCGCCGCCGAGCCGAGCATCAGCCAGTAGGCCGTTGTTTGAAGCTCGATCTCGGGCAGGTGAACCGGACCCCAACCCAGGTTCTCGTCCGTCCCGAACTTGAGCTTCTTGAACATGCTGACCAGGCTCGAGACCATGACCTCGCCGTGAGCGCGGTCGCCTCCGGTCGCGGGCGAGGTCGCGAACGTCTCGAGCGGCTTGAGCGTCACGGCCCGATCTGCGTACGTGTAGTGGTCGACGTCAACGCGGCGGACGTAGGCCTTGCGCTCGTCCCAGTCGAGCCTGTCGACATGGAATTGGGCCGACTCATGCATGTAGATCGCGTCTTCGTGGACGAGCGTCTGGGCGGCGAAGATATCGATCTCGCCGATGACACGCGGCCGATCCGGCGTCGTGTCGACGATCACGACGTTCTCCTCGGCGGCCGCCCGCAGCGAAACCGACGAGGCCGGGAAGTTCTCGCTCGACCAGTACCAGCGGTCGTCGCCGGCACGACGGACGAGTCCTTCTTCGCCGAGGAAGGCCAGAAGCGGTTCCGCTTCGGCCGAGCCGAATCGCTCCCCAGGCTCGAACGGCAGCTCGAAGCAGGCCGCCTTCAGATGGCCAAGCAGGACATGAACGTTGTCGGGATCGAGCCGAGCCTCTTCCGGCGCCGAGTCCAGCAGGAATTCCGGATGCTCGACGACGTACCGATCGACCGGCCCGCCGCCGGCGATCAACACCGACACGCTGGTGCCCTGCCGGCGACCCGCCCGCCCCATCTGCTGCCTGGTGGCGGCGATCGAACCCGGATACCCGGCGAGAATCGCGACGTCGAGCTGGCCGACGTCCACGCCGAGCTCGAGAGCGTTGGTGCTCACGACGCCGAGCAGCTCGCCGCCGCGCAGCCCACGCTCCACCGCCCGCCGCTCGGTTGGCAGGTATCCACCGCGATAGCCGCGGACTTGGGTTCGGGGGCCGTAGCCCGGGCGCAGCGCCTCGCGAAGGGTCGTGAGCATAAGCTCGACGCCGACTCGTGAGCGGCCGAAGACGAGCGTCTGGCGCCCGGCTCGAAGGAAAGGTAGCGCCCAGCGCGTCGCCAGCGCCCCGGCCGAGCCGCGTGCGCCTGTGGAGGGATCCAGGAGGGGCGGCTCCACCATGAGAATCCGGCGCTCGCCTGACGGGGCGCCGTTCCTGTCCACGACCCGCGCCGCGCGCCCCGTCAGCAGCGCTGCGAGCTCGCCCGGGTTGCCGATCGTGGCGGAGCAGCACACGATCACGGGGTGCGAGCCGTAGTGGGCGCAGATCCGGAGCAGCCGGCGGAGGACGTTGGCGACGTGGCTGCCGAAGAGGCCCCGGTAAGTGTGCAGCTCGTCGATGACGACGATCCGGAGCTGCTCGAAGAGCTGGAACCACTTCGTGTGGTGGGGCAGGATGGCCGCGTGGAGCATGTCCGGGTTCGTGACCACGACCTGACCCGCGGAGCGGATTGAGGAACGGATTGGGTTGGGAGTATCGCCGTCGTACGTGGAGGCGTTGATGTGCAGATTTGCGGCCCGGCTCAATTCGCCGAGCTCGGCCACCTGGTCCTGGCCGAGAGCCTTGGTTGGGAAGAGATAGAGAGCTCGCGCGGTGGGATCCTCGACGAGCGCCTGGAGCGTCGGCACCAGATAGCACAGCGATTTGCCGGACGCGGTGGGCGTAACGACCACCACGTCCTCGCCGGTCCGGACGGCCTCTATCGCTTCGGCCTGGTGACGATACAGGGCGGTGACGCCGCGGCTCTCGAGGCCGGTTCGGAGGCCGGGGCTCAGCCACTCCGGCATAGGCACGAAATCGGCCTCCCGGACGGGCACGCGGGCGTGGTGCAGGACTCCGCGCGACATCGACGGCTCAGCCAGAAGTCGATTCAGTACAGCCTCAACGCCGGCCGGCTCGTAGTACCGCATGAGCCACCTCAAAGGGAACGGACGTGCTAAAGCCGGTGTCAGTTTAGCAGCGTCCGCAAGCGTGAACCTGTGTTGACACGTCAGCTGCTCAAAGCTACGCTTGGACCATGGACGGACGCGATCTGGGGCACTCGGCGGACGATCTTCCGGTGACCTCGTCCCTGCCTGGAGCCCCGATTCCGTTCACGAGGCGCCGGCTGGCGCTGCTCGTCGCAGGCCTGTTCGCGCTCTGGCTGGTGGGCGTCTTTGCCCGTCAGGTCGGGGAAGCTGCCTCCGCGGCCGGTCAAGCCGATCAGATGCGTGCCCGAAACGTGGCGATGGAGCAAGACGTGGCGTCGCTGGAGCAGGAGCTCAAGCTCATCGAGCAACCCGCATTCGTGTCGCAAATGGCTCGCGGCTATCTGCTCGGATCGCCGAAGGAGATTCCATTCACGGTGGCGCCAAACGCACCGCCGCTGCCGTCCGACGCGCCCGGTTCGACCGGTATCAAGCCGGATGCGCCGCCCCAGACCGCCAGCCCGCTCGACTCCTGGCTGCAGGTCCTCTTCGGGTCGCAGCAGTAGCCGTTCGGCGCTACGATCATGGCGTGGACACAGCCGCGGTCGCCAGCCGCCGTCCCCTGAGGGTTGGCATCCAGCTTCCCGAGATCGAACGACCGGTTCGATGGCCCGAGCTCGCGTCGATGATCCGCGCGATCGAGGATGCCGGCTTCGATTCCATCTGGACGGGCGACCACTTCCTGTACCGTATGGCCGACGGGTCCGCCGAAGGGCCGTGGGACGCGTGGTCTGTTCTGGCCGCTGCGGCGGCGATGACGTCGAGAGTTGCACTGGGTCCACTTGTGACTCCGGTCGGGTTCTATAACCCGGCGGTGCTCGCCAAGAAGGCCGCCACGGTGGACGAGATTTCCGGCGGCCGTCTGGTCCTGGGGCTTGGCGCCGGCTGGAACGAGGTCGAGTTCCGCGGATACGGCGTCCCGTTCGACCATCGGATCGGGCGCTTCGAAGAGGCGTTCACGATCGTCCGCACGCTGCTCCAGGAGGGCCAGATCGACTTCCAAGGCGAGTACTTCAGCGCCCGCGACTGCCAGCTCGTACCGCAGTCGCGGCCCGGCGGGCCGCCGATCATGATCGGCTCGGTGGGCGAACGGATGCTCAACATCACGCTGCCGTACGTGCAGGCCTGGAACGTCTGGCACACCGAAACCCACAACAGTCCTGACGGCGTTGCACCTTTGCTGGCTCGAGTGGCCGCTGCTTGCGCGAGGGTCGGACGCGATCCGGCGACGGTAGACGCCACGGTCGTGGCGCTGGTGCGGATGGCCGGTGGCATGGGTCGCCGTCAGGGAGACGGCAGCATCGACGCCACGCCCAATCCGCTTCAGGGTCCGCCGGAGGTAATCGCAGAAGAACTCCGCGCGTACGCTCGAGCAGGCCTGGCCGAGGTCCAGCTGGTCGTCGATCCCATCACCGTGGAGTCGATCGAGGCCCTCGCGCCCACCCTCGAGCTCCTCGACCGAGGCTAGCTGCGGCCGCCAGTCAGTCCGCCGCCATAGGCCGACGTCGCCTTGGCCGGCCGACGGCCCATCCGCTACACTACGCCGCGCCACGGCGGAGTAGCTCAGTGGTAGAGCAGGGGACTCATAAGCCCTTGGTCACAGGTTCAAATCCTGTCTCCGCTACCATCGATTGTCGCAACGGCCCGGGCATCGCTCGGGCCGTGTCGTTGGACTCGTCACGCTCCCCGGGGCCGTCAAGTTCTGCAACCGGCCCGAAGGCCGCGCCGGACCGCGAGACGAGACACGACCGACTGTCCGGCTTTCAGCCGAACGCAAGGCATCGCCCGGCAGTCTTGTTGTTGAAGCCGTCGCGCGGCTTGCGACCAGGGAGCCTGGACTCCCGTCCGGAGGCCTGCTCTGCGCGGGCCGCCAGATGGTCGGGCGTATACTGCGACGGCCGATCGGACTCGTACCGACCGCCACACCCGGAGGCTCTGTCATACCTTGAACACGCGTTTCATGCGCAACGGGATCGTCATGCTCGTTCTCGTTGCCGCTACAGCAGCGCTTCTATATGCGCTCATCCAGCCTGCCCAGGCATCCAGCGAGCCCTACTCGCAGTTCAAGCAGGATGTCCAGAACGGTCTCGTGAAGGAGGTCGATCGTCAGGACTTGACTCTGACGGTGACAAAGACCAATGGCACGACCTATACCGCGGTCGCGGACGACACCCAGAACGGCATCGGATCTGAGATCTCGGACTGGCTCGTAGCTGCCGGAAAGCCCGCGAACAGCGTCATTTACAAGATCGTTCCTCCGGCCGACACCGGCTGGATCATGCTGCTGCTCAGCACGCTGGTCCCGGTCGGTCTGGTCGTCCTGCTGATCTTCTTCTTTATGCGGCAGGCCCAGGGTACGAACAACCAGGCCCTGAGCTTCGGCAAGAGCCGGGCGCGCATGTTCCTCGGCAACAAGACGGTTGTCACCTTCGCTGACGTGGCAGGTGTCGATGAGGCCAAGACGGACTTGCAGGAGGTCGTGGAGTTCCTCAAGTACCCCGAGAAGTTCAACTCCCTCGGCGCACGCATCCCGCGCGGCGTGCTCCTCGTCGGTCCTCCGGGAACCGGCAAGACGCTGCTNNGGCGCCAGCCGCGTGCGCGATCTCTTCGACCAGGCCAAGCGCAACTCGCCGTGCATCGTCTTCGTGGACGAGATCGACGCGGTCGGCCGCCAGCGCGGCGCCGGCCTGGGCGGCTCTCACGACGAACGCGAGCAGACACTGAACCAGATCCTCGTCGAAATGGACGGCTTCGACACGAACACCAACGTGATCGTCGTCGCCGCCACTAACAGACCGGACGTCCTGGACCCCGCGCTGCTGCGGCCCGGTCGCTTTGACCGCCAGGTGATCCTGGACCGGCCCGATCTGCGTGGCCGCGTGGCCATCCTCAAGGTCCATACCAAGGGCAAGCCGCTGGACAAGACGGTCGACACCGAGAACGTGGCCCGCAAGTCCGCCGGCTTCTCCGGAGCTGACATCGCGAATCTGGTCAACGAAGCCGCCATCCTGGCCGCGCGGCGCAACCGCAAGGTCATCGGCATGTCCGAGTTCAATGAGGCCCTGGAGCGGATCGTGGCCGGCCCCGAGCGCAAGAGCCGCATCATCTCGGACGCCGAGAAGCGGATCATCGCTATCCACGAAGGCGGCCACGCCGTAGTGCAGCGGGTACTGCCCAAGTGCGACCCGGTCAGCAAGGTCACCATTATCAGCCGCGGCATGGCCCTGGGCTACACGATGGCCCTGCCGACGGAGGACCGCTATCTGCAGTCCAAGACCGAGTTCGAAGACAAGATCGCCGGCCTGTTGGGCGGTAACGCCGCCGAGCGGCTTGTCTTCGGCGACACGACTACCGGCGCGTCCAACGACATCGAGAAGGCCACGGACCTGGCTCGGCGAATGGTCACCGAGTGGGGCATGAGCGACAAGCTCGGCCCGCTGGCCTTTGGCAAGCGCGACGAGATGATCTTCCTCGGGCGAGAGATCGGAGAGCAGCGCAACTACTCGGACGATGTCGCGAAGATGATCGATGAGGAAGTGCGCGCTTTCATAGAGCGCGGCTACGCCCGTGCAACTCAGGTCCTGACCGAGTACAAGGGCAAGCTCCTTACCCTGGCCGACATGCTCATCGCCGAGGAGACGGTCGAGTCCGAGGAGTTCGAGAAGATCTTCGACGACGTTCCGCCCAAGCAGAACCTGCACGGCATCGTTCCGGCCTTGACGGGGTCGGCGGCGCTCGATGGCCCCACTCCTGCCGCGCCCCCGTCTGCCGCGCCGAGTCCCACCCCCAGCCCGTCCTAGGGCTGACCACCGCAAAATTGAACCGGGCGGCCCTGGCCGCCCGGTTCTGTTATGCGACCGCAAGGGGCGCCAGCTCAATTCCGCTGAAGCCTCTATACAATCGGGGGGCTGAGCCGAAGCTGGAGAGGCAGATGTCCGACGCAGTCGACAACGAGGCAACGTATGCGGACCTGGAGCGGTTCCTTGACCGCACGAAGGAAGCGCGGCTCGAGTCGTTCAAAGATCTGCTCCGCATCGCCAGCATCTCCGGGATACCGACTCACGCCCCGGACTGCCGCGCCGCGGCCGAATTCGTGGCCGCCGATCTGCGGGTCATCGGCATGGAGCACGTCGAGGTCTCCGAGACGGGCGGTCATCCCGTCGTCTACAGCGATTGGCTGCATGCGCCCGGCAAGCCTACGGTCCTCGTCTACTGCCACTACGACGTCCAGCCCGTGGACCCGCTCGACCTGTGGGAATCGCCGCCGTTCGTGCCGGTTGTCAAGGACGGACGGATGCTGGCCCGCGGCGCGTCCGACTGCAAGTGCCACGTCAGCATGCATTCGCGCGCTATCGAAGCCCTCATGCGGACCCGTGGCGTCCTGCCGATCAATCTCAAAGTCGTCATCGAGGGTGAGGAGGAGTCGAGTTCGATCCACCTCGACGCCTGGCTGGAAGCGAACAAGGGCCGTCTGCAGGCCGACTTCGCCGTCATTTCGGACACGGGCTTCTTCGAGGGGAATCTGCCGGCGATAACGGTTGGCCTGCGAGGCCTCGTCTACTTCCAGCTCGACGTGACCGGAAGCACGATCGACCTTCACTCCGGCGGATACGGTGGGGCGGTCGACAATCCGATCAACGCCCTGTGCGGGATCGTTGCCGCGCTGAAGGGACCGGACGGCCGGATCCGCGTCCCCGGGTTCTACGACGGCGTAGTCGAACTCAGCTCTCTCGATCGCGAAGCCCTCGCCAGGCTCCCGTTCGACGATGAGGAATACCGCAGGTCGCTGGGAGTCCCGGCACTACACGGCGAGCCGGGCTATACGACCCTGGAACGCCTGGGCGGCAGACCCACCCTCGACGTTTGCGGGATCTGGGGCGGGTTCGAGGGCGCGGGACCAAAGACCATCATCCCGGCTCATGCCCACGCCAAGATCAGCTGCCGGCTGGTTGCCGATCAGGATCCCGAGAGGGTTTTCGGGCTCGTCGCCAGGTACATCGAGCGGGTAGCGCCGAAGTCGGTCCGATACTCCATCGAGCGGTTGGGCGACGGCAAGCCGAGCCTGACGCCGATCGACGGGCCCATTACGCAAGCCGCCGCTCGGGCGTTGGAGGCCAGCTTCGGGGTCGAGCCGCTGTTCATTCGGGAAGGCGGCTCCGTGCCCGTGTGCGCGAGCTTCGAGGCGATTCTTGGGCTCTCGACCGTCCTGCTGGGCTTCGCGCCGCCGGATGGGCAGTTCCACGCCCCGAACGAATGGATGTCAATGGCCAACTACGAGACCGGCATTCGGACAATCGTCCGATACTGGGACGAGGTAGCGAAGCTCGAAACTACGTGAATAGACTGTCAGCGCCAGTTCGCCTCGGCACCGGCGCGAAGCTGATTACGCCGAACGGGCGAGTGGACTTGTGCAGTTTGTGTGAGTGTCCGAGGCAAGGGTCGCTGATACGATCCCAAGAGCCGGTCTCCAACTGAGACCTGTCTGGAGGCAGCCGTGACCACAACCGATCGACCGCCAGACGCCGGGTCCGCCGCGTCTCAGATCGCATGGCGGCTTGACACCGACGAGGGCAGCCTGGTGCCTCGCTCGGCCCTGGACGTCCTGGTCGACCTGAACGACAACCTGGCAAGCGGCCGATTCGGCGAGTACCAGCCGGTGCCTCTTGGGTTTGGCCTGCTGGACAAGACCATTGGCGGCGGACTGAGGCCCGGAGAGTTGCTGCTCATCGGCGGGGCTCAGGGCACCGGCAAGACCACGATGGCTCTGCAGATGGCCCGCAACGTAGCCTCGGGCGGCCAGGCCAATGTTCTGTACATCTGCTTCGAGCACGAGGAGCAGTACCTCCTCAACCGACTCGTGGCGCTGGAGTCGGCTTTGGCCCATCTCCCGCAGAAGACCGGGGCGATCAAGATCCAGGATGTCCGCAAGGAGATCATGGCCTCGTGGATGGGCGAAGGGGGCGGCGGTGCCGGCCTGACGGCCAACCAGCGGTTGCGGCCCAGCCTGGACCGGATCGCTCGCTACGGCCAGAACCTGTTCCTCATGCGCGGCTCCCAGACCGCCAGCACGATCGAGAACATTCGCAAGCTGGTCCAGCAGCATCGCGCCCTCTCGGGCGATCGGCGACTTCTCGTCATCGTGGACTACATGCAGAAAGTCCCGATGCACCCGGAGCCGAACACGGAGGCGGAGAAGGTCACGGTCATCGTCAACGGCCTCAAGGACATTGCCCTGTCGGAGCAGGTACCGATGATCGCCATCGTGGCCGCTGACAAAGAGGGTCTGAAGGCCCAGCGTCTGAGGAACCACCACCTTCGCGGCTCGTCGGCCATCAACTACGAGGCCGACATCATCCTGATCATCAACGAGAAGTACCACATCGTCGCCAAGGTGAACATCGAGTTCAACCCTTATCAGGCGCAGCGCTTCCGCGACTGGGTCATTCTGACGATCGAGAAGAATCGAGGCGGGCAGGACAACGTGGACCTCGAGTTCGAGAAGCACTTCGAGTACGCGTGCTTCGATCCGAACGGCCGGACGGTTCAGGAGAAGCTGATCGAGGAGCGTCTCTACAACGACTGATCTGGGGCGTCCGATGAGTTGGGACCGGAAGCTCGGCGGCGGCGGGTCGCGCCCAGGTGGACCTGGGACCGGGAGGCGCCCATTCGTGCGGTCTCCGGACGACCCGCCTGGCACCAGTCGCCTGTTCGTCGCTGTTCCCGTTGCCGACGAAGTTCGGGCGGCGGTCGGTGAGCTGATGCAGGCCGTGGCCGGTGGTCCGATCGGCGAGAGGGCCTCTGGGCAGCCGCGGTGGGTGCGCGTAGATGGTCTGCATCTGACGTTGCGCTTCCTGGGCGCCACGCCCGACGAACGGCAGCCGGAGCTCGCCGCCGCCATGGTGGCCGCCGCCCGGGGCGTGGCCCAGTTCAGGGTCGTTCTCAGTGGCGGCGGCGCGTTCCCAGATCCATATCGGCCCCGAGTTCTGTGGATCGGCATCGAAGAGGGCGCCGGGCCGCTAGAGAACCTCGCTCGCCGCCTGGACGAGCAACTGCAGCCGCTCGGGTGGCCGCCGGAGGGGCGGCCGTTCGCGCCGCACCTGACACTGGCCCGGACCGACGGCGTTCCCGGAGCGGACGAGCGAGCGCGGCTCCTGGCCGAGCTCGCCGGGGATGTGCGCCTGGCGTGGCAGGCCGATCGCCTCGTGCTCTACAAGAGCATCCTCGGCCACGGCCCTGCACGATACGACGTCGTCTCAGAGGCGCCCCTCTAGCGGAGTGGGGCGCAGCCCGCCGGATTTCCCGCGGCGTCAGCTCACAAACAGGTGCTCCTTCAGGTTGCGCCTGGCCCTCGGCAGCCGCTAGGCTTGCGCGGCCACAGTCGTGTTGGGGCGACCTCGGGCACCTAGCAGCCTATGTCGCCGGTTGCCGGCGGGAGGAGTCGGATGGTCGAACGCACCCGTTTCACGCTGGGCGAAGAGCAGATTCCCAGAGCCTGGTACAACATCTCGGCCGATCTGCCGGTTCCGCAGGCGCCGCCTTTGCACCCCGGAACGCACCAGCCACTCGGCCCCGCGGATCTGGCCCCACTCTTCCCGATGGCCCTGATCATGCAGGAGGTTTCGACCGAGCGGGAGATCGAGATCCCAGAGCCGGTGCGGGCTCTGTACACGCAGTACCGCCCAAGTCCTCTTGTCCGTGCCCACCGGCTCGAGAAGGCGCTCGATACGCCCGCGCATATCTACTACAAGAATGAAAGTGTCAGCCCGGCCGGGAGCCACAAGCCGAACACCGCGATCCCGCAGGCCTTCTACAACAAGGAAGAGGGCATCAGGCGAATCGCCACCGAGACCGGAGCCGGCCAGTGGGGCAGTGCGCTTGCCTACGCGGGCGCGATGTTCGGGGTCGAGATCAAGGTCTACATGGTGCGGGCAAGCTACGACCAAAAACCGTACCGGCGCCTGATGATGGAGACCTACGGCGCCAGCGTCGTAGCCAGCCCAAGCGAGGAGACTGAGGCGGGCAGGGCCATTCTGGCTCAGCATCCGAACAGCACCGGCTCACTTGGGATCGCCATCAGCGAGGCCGTGGAAGACACGATCAAGCGGGACGACACCCACTACTCCCTGGGCTCGGTCCTCAACCATGTCATGCTCCATCAGACGATCATCGGGCTCGAGTCGATCAAGCAGATGGAGATGGCCGGTGAGGAGCCGGACGTAATCATCGCTTGCGCCGGCGGCGGATCCAACTTCGCCGGCCTGTCCTTCCCATGGTTGGGTCTCACCTTCCGCGGCGGGCGCAAGTACCAGATCATCGCCGTCGAGCCCGAGGCCGCACCGAGCATGACTCGTGGGCGCTATGCCTACGATTATGGCGACACGGCCAAGCTGGCTCCGGTCGTCAAGATGTACACCCTTGGCCACGACTTCATCCCCGAGCCGATCCACGCCGGCGGTCTTCGGTACCACGGCATGTCGCCGCAGGTCAGCCTGCTCAAGCACGAGGGCTTCATCGAGGCGCGTAGTGTCCACCAGCGGCCGAGCTTCGCGGCAGGCATCCAGTTCGCCAGAACCGAAGGTCTGATTCCGGCGCCGGAGTCGACGCACGCTATTCGCGTCGCCATCGACGAGGCCCTGGCTGCCAGGGCGTCGGGCGAGAAGAAGGTCATCCTCTTCAATCTGTCGGGCCACGGCTACTTCGACATGACCTCCTACCAGAGGTATCTCGCGGGCCAGCTCGAGGACTACGAGTATCCGGCTGAAGAGGTCAGGCATGCACTCGAGGCAGTCGAAGCGTAGCGCGGCAATCGCAGAACGAAGAAGAGTCGCGCCCTGGCGCGACTCTTCTTCGTTCGGGATCTAGCGGGTCCGACGGCAGGCGCCGACTGCTGGAGGAGGAATTGCGGTCGGCGGAAGTGAGCGGCAGAAGTGCGGCTCGGAGCGGGTGACGCCGTTGCCGGCGAACGAGAACGATGATTGCTGAGGTGGACGTTGCGGTCATCGCCAATCCGACGTATTCGATCAGACTCGTCCGGAGCCCCGAATTCGAGCGCAGATAATGAACGGTTCCCAATCCGGGATGACGTACGATTTCGCAATGCCGCGACTCGCTTGTCTCAAGTGTGGACGATCGGTGTGGTCAACTGTCCCTCTGGCCCAGCTGTTCGCGGAAGAGCGACGCTGCCCGCGATGCGGAGCGTCGCTGCACGACGATCGACGAGAATTCGAGCGGCGCAGCTATGCCCGGCGTGGGACGAATACAGCGTTGCCGCCGACGGTCGAGGATAGGCGGATCGCGGATCGCCGGACCAGCGTGCGCCGCAAGCTCGTCTGAGGGACCGGACGCCGTTCGCGGCGGCCGGTCCTAAGAGCCGCGTCGTCAGAACAGGCTATCGTCTGACTTGGGCGGCTCGACCAGGTGGTGGCGCAGCGCGAACGCGACGGCCTCGAGCTTGGAGTGGACCCGCAGCTTGCCCATGATGTTCTGGACGTGCGTCCTGAGCGTGTTCGGTGCGATGTACAGCCGCTCGCAGATCTCGGGAGTCGCCAGGCCTTCAGTCAGTGCCTTGAGCACCTCGAGCTCACGCGGAGTCAGTGGCTCGATCTGGCGACGCTCTGTTCCGCGTTCCCGGGCCGCGGCTACACGCTGGGCTATGCCCAGGATGACCGATCGCGGCAGGAGCGTCTCGCCGGCGTAGGCGGCACGAACCGCGTTGACGACGTCGTCGATGGCCCGATCCTTCGTGAGATATCCGTCCGCGCCGGCCTGGATCGACTCGAGCACCGTCTCGTCGTCCGTCAGGGCGGTCAGCATCACGACGCGAGCCGCTGGCCAGCGAGCCTTGATCGCACGAGTGGCTTCGGCGCCAGTGCCGTCGGGCAGGCGGTAGTCCATCAGGACGACGTCAAGACGCTCTCGGGCCATGGCCTTGGCCTCGGCGACGGTGGCCGCAACGCCGGCGACGACGATGTCGGACTCGCGGCTGAGCATCTGCGATAGAGCCCCGGTCAGGAGCTGGTGGTCGTCGACGAGAAGGACTCGGATGGGCCTGGCCTCGCCGTACGATTCGGTCATCTTGTTGGTCGCCCTCTTGAGGCAGAAACGTCGAGCAGGCGGACAGGCACCTTCGGCCACCCGCCGAAGCGCATTCTAGCCACTCTTTCGGCGGACGCGCACTAATCCATTCGTGCGTGGCATCGGCCTCACCCGGCGCCCGACTGAGCCGGTCCGGATGGCGATGCGAACCAGGACTACGGCGTGTTGCGATCGCGGCGCAGATCGGGACCTGGTGGCTGAGGTCCACGGGCGCAAGTCCACCGCGGCCATAATGGCGATGTGCGAGTTTCCATTCTCGGTTTTGGATTGATCGGCGGTTCAGTTGCTCTTGCTCTGCACACGCGCGGCGAGCCCGGCCAGTGGCATGTGACAGCGTGGAGTCGCAACCCTGCGCCTGTTCAACGAGCCGTGGCGGACGGCGCTGTCGAAGTGGCCGCGCCGACGCTCGAGGAGGCCGTCCGCGACGCCGAGGTTGTCCTCCTGGCGGCGCCGCCGCTCGCCTGCCTGGACTTGACGGACCGGCTCGGCGGCCCCCTCCGGGATGCGCTGCCGGAGGACTGTACGGTCACGGACGTGGCCAGCGCGAAGTCTCGGATCGTCGATCGGGCGGACGAGCTGAAGCTGCCCTTCATCGGCGGGCATCCGATGGCCGGTCGTGAGTTGAGTGGATACGAGGCGGCACTGCCCGACTTGTTCGTGCAGCGGGCGTGGGTCACGGTGCTCGGCCGGTATGCCCGCCTGGGCGATGGCGAGCGGATCGGGGAGCTGATCGAGACCTGCGGCGCCATTCAGGTGCCGATGCAGGCAGCAGCGCACGACAACGCCGTGGCCGCCATCAGCCACATGCCGCTCGTGGTTTCGGCCGCTCTTGTGGAGACCGTCGTCGGGGGCGTGGGTGAGCCGGAGCACGGGGACTGGCGATCCGCCGAGGCCCTCGCGGCAACGGGCTGGGCGGGAATGACGCGCCTTGCGAGGGGCGAGCCCGGCATGGGCGCCGGAATCGCTGCGACAAACTCGGCCGCCATCGCCGGCAGGCTGCGCGACCTCAGGGACATGATCGATTCGTGGATTACCGAGCTCGAGCGGGACGGAGGCCCGGACGCAGACGCCCTTCTGACGCGCTTTACGACCGCACGGGATCGGCTGGCTGAGCCGGGCCGGCAGTGAGCGACGGGGACCCCGAGCTCGTCTACGCAGTTCCTCGCGATGTGTTGTTCGAGGGGCTCGTTCCGTGGCTCGGGGTCAAGCGTGAAGGGGCGGCGTCGGTATTGGACCGGGCCCAGAGCGCTGGGGGCTATGTGGCCAGATCCGGGGCGGAGATCGACAGTTCCCTTAAGCAGATCATCCCGTACCTTGTGCTGCGCGACGGCGATCGTATCTTCTTGATGAGGCGGTCGCAGGCCGGCGGCGATGCGCGACTCCACGACCTGTACACCATCGGCGTTGGCGGGCACCTGAACCCCGGCGACGTGTGGGTCCTGGGCGGTCTCGCCCGGGAATGGCACGAGGAACTGGAGGCGGACTTCTTGCCCGACTTCGAGTTCGTCGGGCTGCTCAACGACGACACCGTGGAAGTCGGCGTGCATCACCTCGGGATCGTCTATTCCGCCGACGCAATGGGTCGACCGGTCGTGGTGCGAGAGACGCACAAGTTGAGCGGCTCATTCGAGCGGCTCGAGGTCGTCTGGGCCGTCTACGATCGAATGGAGACCTGGAGCCAGCTCGTCCTCGACGCGATCGTCGGCGCCGATCCGCGAGCGCCGCAGGTGCACAGCACGGATCGTGGCATTTCCGAATGAACCGATCGGTCGAGCCCCGAGTCACAATGATGAGCGACCCACTCGGGCCGCCGAAAGAGCGTGGCATGTTCGCGAAGGAAGCGTTCTTGGGCGCCGACGCGGTTCGGTCGCCCGTCCGGACTGCAGTCGTTCGAGAGCGAGCCTTCGATACAGCATTCGTGGCGGCCCTCGAAGGCGAGCTCTCGATGGCTTACCGCCTGGCCGGTTATCTGCTGGCCGACTCGGCGGAGGCTCAAGACGCCGTGCAAGAGGCGTCGGTTCGAGCCTGGCGGGGCTGGTCGGACCTTCGCGACCGGGACCGGTTCCACGCCTGGTTCAGCCAGATCCTCGTCAACGTCTGTCGGACGCGGCTGCGTCAGCGGAGCAAGCGACGGACGCTCGACGTGGACGATGTCGATCTCGAGAGCGGCGACTCGTTCCGCGCAGCGTTGGCTCGGGATGCAGTCGGCCGGGCGCTGTCTTCGCTCAGCCAGGAGCTGCGTCTGGTCGTCGTGCTTCGCTACTGGGGGGAGCTGTCGCTGGCCGAGATCGCGGACCGCCTGAGGATCCCAGTCGGCACTGTCAAGTCCAGACATCATGCCGCCCTGCAGGCGCTGCGCCGCCGGATCGAGCCGGTGGAAGGGGGCACCCGATGAACGATTCCGATCTCGACAACGGCCTCGACCTTGAGATGGATCGGCGTCTGACGATGTTCGCCCGAAACACGCGGGCGCCGGCGCTGCCGGACGAGGTCGCCGAGTTGCCATGGACGGTCCAGCTCGAACGGCCGCGGACGGGGGCGCTGGGCTTCCTGGCCGGAATTGAGGGCGGTGCTGCAAGCTTCCGCCGGGCGGCGTTCGCCTTCGCCCGGTTGGGCGTCACGCTCGCCGTGGCCGGGTCGTTCGTGCTGCTGGTTGGCCAGGTCCGAACCGGCGGCAGCGGCGCCGAGATCGTTCCGCCTGTGTCAACGGCAGATCCACTGGGAGCCGCGGCGGCTCCCGGCAGCCCCGAGGTGGTCGTCATTCCCACCAGCGGCGTCGTCGATGACGTGATGGCCGACTACATAGCCGGCGCGGTTCGCCGGGCCGAGTCGGATGGGGCGGCCGCTGTGATCATTCAGCTCGACACGCTCGGCGGCAGCGAGGACGCGATGCTGCGGATCGATGCATCCCTGCATTCGAAGATCCCCACGATCGTCTGGGTCGGGCCCTCCGGCGCGAAGGCGGCGAGCGCCGGCACCTTCATCACGCTGTCGGCGAATCTCGCCTACATGGCTCCCAGCACGAACATCGGTGCGGCCTCGCCGGTGGCGGCAGGCGGTGCCGACATCGCCGCGGCCTACGGCCAGACCGAGGCCGACAAGGTGATGAACGACGCTATCGCCACGATGCGCAGCGTGGCCCAGGAGCGTCATCCGGATGCGGTGGCATGGGCCGTTTCGACAGTGCAGGACGCGCAGTCCTACACGGCTCAAGAGGCACTCTCGGCCAAGGCTATCAATGGCATAGCGGGCAGCGTGGACCAAGTCCTCACGCAGGCCGACGGTCAGACCGTGACAACGACCGGCGGTCAGGTCGTCGTCCACACGAAGGGCGCGACCGTCGTAACGATCAATGAGGACCTCATCCAGTCGTTCCTGCACACCCTCGACGACCCCAACATCGCCTTCATCCTGCTGGTCATCGGCGTGCTGCTCATTGCGATCGAGTTCTTCCATCCGACGCTGCTAATGGGCCTCGTCGGCGCCCTGTGCCTGGCGTTGTCGTTCTACGGATCGGGCAGTCTGCCCCTCAACGTTCTGGGCGTGATCCTGGTGGTGTTGGGTGTCGGGATGATCGTGATCGAGCCGAACCTTCCCAGCCACGGCATCCTGACGGTCGGCGGCATCGTGGTATTCGTCGTCGGCGCGGTGGCGTTCTACGGATCGCCGGGTCCCTACCTGCCGACCTCGACAGTGGCCTGGCCCGTCATCGTCCTGATGGCCGCGGCTGCGGCCGCGTATGGACTGCTCCTCGTTGGGACGCTCATGCGAATGAGAAGCCAGCCGGCGCCGGTCGGCGCCGGGCTCGTGGGTCTCGATAAGGTCGTCGGGCTCGTCGGCGAAGTGCGCGCGGACCTTGCTCCGGTCGGTACCGTATACGTCGGCCGAGAAGAGTGGTCGGCCAGAGCGAGGGATGGCAGCTCGCTCTGGCGGGAGACGAAGGTGCGGGTGGTCGGCCAGGAGGGCCTGACTCTGATCGTCGAGAGGGTGGGCTAGCGATCCACTGTAGATGCTGTAGAAGAACCTGATCCGTAGTCACGCCGCACGTCGCGGCAGCAAGCAGGAGGTACGGCGGTGGACCTTGGCAGCGTGATGCTCATAGCCCTGATCGTTGTGGTGGGGCTGCTGATAGTCCTGGTGGCGATATCGGTGAGGATCGTTCCCCAGTGGGCCAAGATGGTGGTCTATCGCTGGGGTCAGGCTGGTCCACAGCTGGTTCGCAACCCGGGCCTTCGGTTCCTCATCCCGGTCGCCGATAGAGGCTCCATCGTCGACCTGCGTGAGCAATTCATCGAGGTTCCGCGCCAAACGGCGATCACGAAGGACAATGCGCCGCTCGGCGTCGACTTCCTGATCTACTGGAAGATCGTCGATCCGCTCATGAGTCAGATCAACGTCGCCAACTTCGCAGGCGCCCTGCAGGGCGTAGCGGCGACGTCGCTCCGGTCTGTCATCGGCGACATCCCCCTTGACGACGTGCTATCGCAGCGGGAGAAGATCAACGAGACGCTTCGCCTGAAGCTCGATGAGGTCACCGAGCGCTGGGGCGGCAAGGTCACGACCGTGGAGATCCGCGAGATCCTGCCGCCGCCGGCCGTCCAGGAGGCGATGAACCGGCAGCTCTCGGCCGAACGAACCCGCCGCGCGGTTATCACCGAGTCGGAGGGCACGCGTCAGGCCACCATCAATGTCGCCGAGGGCGATAAGCAGTCTGCGATCCTGCGCGCCGAGGGCGATCGCCAGGCCGCGATCCTGCGGGCGCAGGGCTTCAGCAACGCCCTCAAGACGATCTTCGAGGCTGCCCAGGGGATCGACCAGAAGACGATGGCCCTTCAGTATCTCGACGCGCTCAAGGCACTGGGCAGTGGGCCGGCTACCAAGTTCATCATTCCGCTGGAGTTCACTCAGCTGATCGAGCCGATCGGTTCGATGGTCAGGAGCGGGATGGCCAAGGCCCCCGACGCGAAGCCCTAGGTCGTCGAAACGCGCGAAGCCGAGCGGTCGCTCGACCTCCCTCGGCTTCGCCGGCCGCCGCAATTCGCCAATGGAGGTTGCGCGCGCGGTGGCTGATGCCTCTCGTGCCAGGTGCTGACTATAATCTGGCCATTCGTCCTGGCTGGTAGTGCCAATTGGGGGGCGGCCGAGTGCCGCCTGAACAGCAAGAGCGGTCGAATCCGCGCTATCAGGTGTTGCGATGGCCGTCAGGATCCTCGTCGTCGATGCCGACCCGACTGTGCAACGGGCCCTGGGTCTCGCCCTGTCACAGGCGGGCTTTGAGGTCCTGGCTTCGGGCGACGGCCCGGAGGCGCTCCGCATTGCCCGGTCGGACAAGGCGGCCCTCGTCCTCGTTGCGGCAAACTTGCCCGGACTCGACGGTTTCACTTTCGTTTCGCGGCTGCGGATGGAGGACGGCCCGTCGACTCATACGCCGGTCATCCTGCTCCTGGCCGAGAACGAGGCTGAGGCGCGCGGCAAAGCGCTCAGGTCCGGTGCCGACGACTACCTGATCAAGCCGTTCCACCCGGCCGAGTTGATGGCCCGGATGCGCAGCCTGCTGGCGCGCTACAAACCCGACGAGCAGTACGCGTCGCCGGCCACGCGGACGGGTCACGTCATCCCGGCGGCCGTGGCGTTGGACAAGAAGCGCGAGCCTGCGCGGGTGGTCATCTTCTATGGCGCAAAGGGCGGGGTGGGCACGACGACGATCGCAATCAACGCCGCGATCGCGCTCCACAAGGAGCTTGGGCAGCGCGTCTGCCTCATCGATGGCAATCTCCAGTTCGGCGACCATCGCGTCTTCCTCGATCTCGGCCTGGATCGGATGAGTGTGGCGGACCTCGCCACCGCTCCGACCATCGACATCGACCTGATCCGGCAGATCCTCGTGAAACATGAGTCGGGAATCGATCTGCTGCTCGCGCCGCCGTCGCCGGAGACGGCCGAACTAGTCACTCAGGATCACCTGCCCGAGATCATCGGCCTGATGGCAGATGAGTTCGACTACATCCTCGTGGACATCGACCAGCGTCTCGACGAAGTCAACCTCCGAATCATGGATGTGGCCGACACGATCTTTGTCGTGATGACCGCCGACTTGCCGTGTCTGAAGAACGTTCGCCTTGTCCTCGAGACGATCGGCCACCTCGGGTACTCTCAGGACAAGATCAAGCTCGTCCTGAATCGCTCGACGGCATTCACCGGCATCAACGTGAAGAACGCCGAGAGCGCGCTGAAACGCCGAATCGACTTCCAGATCATCAATGAGTATCGCTCGGCGATCAGCGCTCTCAACAGCGGAGCACCGTTTATGTACACGAAAGCGGACTCCGCCCTCGGCAAGAATGTCCTGGACTTCGTCAAGGCGATGGAAAAGGACTTGTCCGAGCATCCGCGTATAGGCAGCCCCGAGAGGTAACCATCCGGGCAGGGCCGCGTGCCGTTTCTGAGGGTGGCCTCCGGCGAATTCGCGGATAAGTCGCGGATGAGCCATTCGGCGTAGCGTCTCCGCGTGCTTGCCTCGCTTCTTTCAGCCACGCTTCACGGACTGGAAGGCCAGGCGATTCGCGTCGAGGTGGACGTGGCTCCCGGTCTGCCCGGCTTCACGATCGTCGGTCTGGCGGACACTGCCCTTCAGGAGGCGCGAGAACGCGTTCGCGGGGCCATCCGGAATAGCGGCTACGAGTATCCGCCTAGGCGAATCACCGTCAACCTCGCTCCGGCCGAACTGCGCAAGAGCGGCGCGTCGCTGGATCTCGCCATCGCCCTGGGGATTCTGGTCGGGTCGGAGCAAGTCTCGGCCAATGGCCGCTGGGCCGTACTGGGCGAGCTTTCGCTCGGGGGCGAGCTGCGTTCTCTGCCAGGCTTGCTGCCGATGGTAGTAGCCCTGGAGCGACGAAGAGTGCGGCGGGTCGTCGTGCCCGCCGAGGGCGTCGCCGAAGCCGGGCTGGCCGAGGGGATCGAGGTCGTGGGGGCGGCCTCGCTGTCAGAGGCCGCCACTTTGGTGCGCCAGAGCCGTGGCGGCCGTATGCGGCGCAAGCCACCGCGCGTAGAGCTGGCCGCGGACGTGACTGGCGGAAGACGCGGTCCGGAACGCGGGTGGGCCGGTGGCCCGCAGTCCGACCCCTGGCCGGATCTGGCGGAGGTTCGAGGCCAGCTGGAGGCCAGACGAGCCCTGGAACTGGCCCTTGCGGGCGGACACTGCATGGTCATGGTCGGTCCCCCGGGGTCCGGCAAGACGCTGCTTGGGCGGACCGTGCCCGGGTTGTTGCCGCCTCTAGATGATGACGAGGCTCGAGTCGCGACCGTCATTGCGTCGGTTTCGGGGTGCGGCCCGGTGACCAGCCTGGTCCGCAACCGGCCGTTCCGGTCGCCCCACCACACGATTTCGTACGCGGCCATGGTCGGCGGCGGGCCGCATATGTCGCCGGGCGAGGTGACCCTTGCCAACGACGGGGTTCTCTTCCTGGACGAGCTGCCGGAGTTCGACCGTGCCACGCTCGAGGCGCTGCGACAGCCGCTCGAGGACGGCCAGGTGGCGATCTCGAGGGTAGGGCGGTCCGCCGTGTTTCCGTCGCGGTTCCAGCTGATCGCGGCGATGAACCCGTGCCCGTGCGGTCACGCCGGCGAGGGCGACGGCCGATGCCGTTGCCAGCCCGGGATCGTGGATCGTTACGCGGGTCGGATCTCGGGGCCGCTGCGTGACCGTATCGACCTTTGGGTGCACATGCCCCGGGTCGAGCCAGATGAATACGTGAGATCGTCCGCGCCCGAAGGAACCGCGCAAGTGGCGGCGCGCGTCGCCGAATCGCGGCGGCGCCAGATAGAACGGAGTGGCCGCCCGAACTCGCGGTTGAGCGGTCGTGCCCTTCGAGGGGCCTGCGCGCTTGGACCAGCCGAGCAGGCGCATGCCGTTCGGCTGGCGGTGCTCGAAGGCTGGAGTGCGCGCGGCGTCGAGCGACTCCTCCGAGTGGCTCGAACGGCCGCCGATCTGGCGGGTTCTCAGAGCGTCGATGGGTCGCACCTGGACGAGGCCGCGCGCTTTCGGTCGCCGTCGAGCCGGCCGTTTGGCTTCGAAGCGGCGAGCTGAGCCGTGCTCGGAGTGCAGAGTCTTGGGCCGTTCATGCCTCGCCGCGTGGCCGAGAGCGTGCCGGCTGAGGCTTCGGCTGGCGGTGAGCCGGGGGCGGATTGCGCCGAGGCGGATAGGCGAGGGTTCGCCGGCCTGGTGCCCGCCGCCCCGGTGGAGCGACTTGCTTCTCCGATCAAGATGGCTGCGTCGGAGGCAGTTGCGCAACTCGAGCGCGACGCATGGATAGTGCTCCTGTCCGTGTCGGGTCTTGGACCGGTTAGCTTTGGGACCCTGTTGAGAGCCTTTGGATCGGCCCGAGCTGTGCTGGACGCTGCCAACGAACCAGCGGGTCCAGGTCGGCTCCTTCAGGCCCTGTCCGATGCCATGGCAGATGCCGATGACGAGGCCAGGTCCGTCATCTTCGATTCCTGCGCCGGTTCGTTCGAGGCCACCGGGGCCACTGCGTCCCTGCGTGGAGTGGGAGCACCACGACGCCGGCCGACCATCGGCAGCGAGCTAGCTGCCCGTATCTGCGAGGCCGCGTCGGTCGGCGCCCGGGCGGTAGAGCAAGTCCGGGCCCTCGGGCTGACCGTGGTGACGCTGGAGGACGAGGCCTATCCGGACAGACTCCGGCAGGTCGAGTTGCCCCCTCCGCTGTTGTTCGTTCGCGGCTCCGCCGACGCGATGAATACAAGGCAGGCCGTGGCTGTGGTCGGTACGCGCTGGCCGACGGACAAGGGACGTCTAATCGCGGCGTGGATCGGGTCGGCCCTCGCGCGGACAGGAGCCGTCGTCGTGTCCGGGTTGGCCATCGGCATAGATGGCGTAGCTCATGCCTCGGTCGTGGGCGAGGGCGGCACGACGGTCGCGGTGCTGGGCGGTGGGCACGCTCGCCTGTTCCCAAAGGCGCACGAGCGTCTGGCGGAAGCGATCGTGGATGCCGGCGGCGCTGTCGTGTCTGAGCTCCCGCCGGACACCAGCCCGAGTCGAGGGACCTTCCCGCGCCGTAACCGGCTCGTGAGCGGCCTCTCGGATGCGACGGTGGTGGTGGAGGCCGGTCGCCGAAGTGGGGCTCTGATCACCGCCGGATGGGCACTCGAGCAGGGCAGGGAGTGCTTCCTTGTGCCCGGGCCGTTCGATTCGCCGACGAGTGCCGGTTGCCATGCGTTCCTCCGGAGCTTCCCCGGCCAGGCGCGCGTTGTCTCCGGCATCGCCGAGTTGATGGAAGACCTCGAGCTGGACGTCAGGCCGCGATCGACTCCGGGCTCCGCCGAGGGCGGATCGCAAGGGCGGACGTATCAGCCGGCGAGCGTCACGACGTCCTCGATGCCGCGAGACGGCCGGGCCGCGGTAATTGCCTCCCTGGGACCTGTGGAACGCTCTCTGGCGGAAGAACTTGCCCGCGGTCCGGCGACTGCGGACCAGCTGGCCGATCGTAATTCGCTGCCCGTCGCGGCTGTCCTGAGCGCTCTGACGCTGCTCGAGTTGAGGGGCCTTGCCATCGCCGCTTTCGGTCGCTACTCGCCGGCCGGCCCGCTCGCTGGTTGGCCCGGCCCTGCCAGAGACATCCCCAGCAGGGGCGGCCGCGGCCATTCCGGCCGCGGCCGGAATGGCCCCGCCTAGCGCAGCTCCGCGTGAATAGCCGTCCGGCCCGGGGCCGGTTGGCGCGGCCGGCCGCCTTTCCCACGCGGACTCTTTCGTGCAGGGGCGATTTGCCCGATCCTCGGAGGCGGTGTTACGCTGCCGGCAGGTCGTCAACGGAACCGTGCTCCAGCCGTCACCGGAGAAGCTATTTGCGGAAGATCCTGGCCGCTGCTCTGGCCCTCCCCTTCATCGCCTTCTACTACGTATCGTCGGTGATTCGGCGGACTTCGGCACGGCGGGTCCTGAAGGCCGGACCCCTTCAGTTCATCCTGGTTTGTGCCGCTGTCGCCCTTCTGGTGAGCGGGCTCTTGTTAGGACTTCCAGCCAAGCAGGCCGCAGGAGTCGCTCCGCCCACCTTCGCCCCCCTGGCTCCCCAGGCGGAGGCTCTCCAAACGCAGAGCAACCTTCCGCTTGACGTCGCGTTCCAGGTCCAGTTCACGAAGCCGATGAACGAGTCCTCGGTCGAGAGCGCGCTTACGATCTCTCCGAACACCAACGTCAAGTTCGAATGGGACGCCACTGCCCAGGTCCTCTCGCTGGCTCCGGATCCCCATTGGGAGCCGTACACCAACTACCTCGTGGACATCTCGGGGGCGGCAACGGACCAGGAGGGGTTGAGCCTTGCGCAGGAGATCCACACGTCTTTCCAGTCGGGGTCGCCGACGGCGGGCACGATCACAGCGACGGAGACGAATGGCGATCTGACCTCGCCCGCGAGCGCGTTCCAGGTCACGTTCACTCGACCCGTGAAGCTGTCCACTGTGGTGCTTCGCCTCGGGATCAGCCCGCAGGTGGCCGTCACCATCGTCGGCGATGATCCCACGGACCTCGCCTCGGAGGTGTTCACGATGACGCCGAAGGCGGCTCTCGCGTCCGACACGACCTATGTGATCAGCATGGCCGATGGCGGCACGGACGCCGCCGGCGCAGCCCTCCAGAGCGTCGCCCCGCTCCAGATCCACACGATGATCGCCCCGGCTGTGGTTCGGTTCCGGCCTCAGGACGGGACCACTACGTACGACAGCAACCAGCCGGTCTCAGTCAGGTTCACGGTACCGATGGACGAGAAGTCCACGGCCGCCGCATTCTCGGTGACCGTCGGTGGGCGGGCCGTGTCCGGCGGTACCTATTGGGCTGAGGACGACACGGTCCTGGTCCTGACGCCACGTTACTCATTCAGTGTGGGTTCGACCGTGGTGGCCAGGGTGAGCACGGCCGCTCGCTCTGCCGGAGGGCTGCATCTGTCGGCGGCGGCCAGCGCGACATTCACGGTTTCTAAGCCGAGGTCAACGAGCATCTCGTTCGGCGGCGCAGCCTCGGCGAGTTCACCGTGGTATGCGTCCGAGGTCTACTACCTGCATCTGATGAACTGCACCCGGACCGGCGGCTGGGTGACGTACGGTGGAGCGTGCAGCAGCGAAACGCACCACACGCTGCCCGCCCAAAGCCCCCTCACGCTGAATGCCGGCATCTCCAACAAGGTTTCCCGGCCCTACGCCAAGTACATGGCCGACACCCAGCTGCTCGACCACTACCTGAGGGGGACGACGCCGCACTCCAGGCTGACTGCCGCGGGCTATCCGAGCGGCTCGTGGGGCGAGAACATCGCCTCGCCGAGTTCGTCGGGCAAGGGCGGAATGATCGACGTCGAGGTCTTCTACCAGAACGAGTCCTGGTGTAGGTGCGAGCACTACTTCAACATCATGGACCCGTACTTCCACCAGGTGGGCATCGGGGTCTGGGTATCGAAAAGCGTCAGAGTGTCCATAGACTTCTACGGCTGACGCCGCTCTTGCCGATACGTCTCACAGGCCCGCTCGCTCGAGCGGGTGTGCATGCCAGCCGCATGCTCCGCGATGTCGTCGTCCACATTCACAACTAGCAGCCGACCCTGGCAGATCTGGTGTCGGAGCCGACGTGGTCCGGCGCGGTGTCTGTGTGAGCGTGTCGTGTCCCAGCAGCTGAACTGTCGGATGAGTGGCTGATGCTAGACTCCCGCCGATGAGCGGCAACCTTGTGATCGTCGAGTCTCCCGCGAAGGCCAAGACGATCGAGCGCTACCTCGGTCCGGGCTACACCGTACTGGCCTCGTACGGCCACGTCCGAGACCTGCCGGAGAACCCCGGCAAGAACCAGCTTGGCGTCGACGTGGAGCACGACTTCGAGCCCGTCTACGAGGTGGTCGCCGACCGCAAGAGGCAGCTGGCGGCTATCCAGAGGGCCGCGTCGAAGGCGGATCTGATCTACCTGGCCACCGACCTGGACCGAGAGGGTGAGGCAATAGCCTGGCACGTTGCCGAGGCCGCGCATCTGGCTCCGGATCGAACTCGCCGCGTCACGTTCTCCGAAATCACCGAGGCGGCCATCAAGCGGGCCTTCGCCGCGCCCCGCTCGATCGACCGCAATCTGGTCGATGCTCAGCAGGCGCGCCGCGTCGTCGATCGGCTCGTCGGCTACACGCTGAGTCCGCTCCTGTGGCGGAAGGTGCGGGCGGGGCTATCGGCCGGGCGCGTGCAGTCGGTCGCCGTTCGCCTCGTAGTCGATCGTGAGCGCGAGATCCGCGGCTTCAGCGCTCGCGAGTATTGGACTCTAAAGGCGGTTCTGGTCGCCCCAAACAGCGACACCTTCGAGGCGGACCTGGTTCGCATCGCGGGCAAGAAGCCCGAGATAGGCGATGGCGAGACCGCCGAGCGTCATGCCGCGGCTATTCGGGCCAGTCGACCGATCGTGACAGACGTCTCCGTCAAGAAGACCAACCGGACGCCGGCGCCGCCCTTCACGACGTCGAGCCTGCAGCAGGAAGCCAGCCGTAAGCTCGGATTCTCTCCGAAGCGGACGATGAGCGCGGCACAGCGCCTGTACGAGGGTGTGGAGACCGACGAGGGCCAGGTGGGCCTGATCACGTACATGCGCACCGACTCGGTGGCGCTATCCAGCCAGGCGATGGCAGAGGCGGCGCGCGTCATCGAATCCCGCTTTGGGACGGACTACACGACTCCCAGGGGTCGGGCCTTCAAGACGAAGACTCGCAACGCCCAGGAGGCGCACGAGGCGATCCGACCGACGTCGTTTCACCGCGATCCGGACGCCGTGGCCAAACGCCTTGGCAGCGACGAGGCTCGCCTGTATCGCCTCATATGGCAGCGAGCCCTTGCGAGCCAGATGGCGGCCAAGGAGCAGGAGACGGCGAGCGTCGACCTCGCCGCCGACCGGTACGAACTGCGAGCGAATGCGACGCGGACCACGTTCGACGGTTTCTCGCGCGTGTACTCGGAGGGGCAGGACGATCTGGAGGAGGAGGCCGAGTGCCGACTCCCGCCGCTGACGAAGGGCGACGCCGCGGCGGTCGAGTCCGTCGAGCCGCAGCAGCACTTCACCGAGCCGCCGCCTCGGTACACCGAAGCGACCCTCATCAAGGCCCTCGAGGAGCACGGCATCGGCCGGCCGTCAACGTACGCGGCCACGATTTCGACCATTCTCGATCGGGGCTACGTCAGGGTGCAGGAACGTCGGCTGCACCCTGAGCCGGTAGGGGAGATCGTGACCGATCTGCTCGTCTGCCACTTCGGTGAGTTCGTGGACCTCGAGTTCACCGCCCGAATGGAAGACGACCTCGACGACGTCGCCGACGGCAAGCGGGCCTGGGTTCCGGTTGTTCGCGCGTTCTACACGCCTTTCAGGGCGCGCATCGATGAGAAGACCAAGGAGCTGCGCCGGGCGGACTTCACCACTCGACCGTCAGACGAGGTCTGCTCCGAGGGCCATCCCATGGTGGTACGGCTGGGTCGGTACGGCGAGTTCCTGGCTTGCTCGAAGTATCCGGAGCACAAGGAAACACGTGAGCTGCCCGGGTCGGCCGGAAACGGGGCGAGCTCGGCGGACAATAGGGCGGCGGATGGCTCGGGTGGGCCGGCGGCGCCAGAGACCTGCCCGAAGTGCGGGGCTGCGCAGGGCGGCGTCCTGGTCGCGAGGCGCGGCCGATTTGGGCCGTTCATAGGCTGCTCGCGGTACCCCGACTGCGACTACATCAAGAAGGACGGACCGCCGCCGCCGGCACCGCTCGGATTCGAGGTCTCGTGCCCGACATGCCGCCAGGGCCACCTCGTGACCCGACGGGCACGCCGGACGGGGTCGCTCTTCTGGGGATGCTCGCGCTATCCAACCTGCCGCTTCACGACGTCCCATGAGCCGATCGGGGCCATACATGAGGTCGACGACGGACCCGTTGGCAGGGACGGCGGGGCCGGTCTCTGCCTGATCTGCGGGGCGGGGGTAGACCTCGCCGGGGTCGACGATCCAGTCGGGAAGCGGCTGGCGGGGGGCGAGGCGAACCCGGCCGCCCTGGCGAGGCCTTCATCGAGTCGAGGGCGCCGTCCCGGTCGTGCCGCGGCCGTAGGTGCCCGGGGCGCCGCGGGGCGCAGGACGGCCAGCTCCCGTTCCGGCGGAACCCGCCGCGCAGAGTGATGGGCGGGCCCACAGCCGACCCGGCGTCGGGGAAGTCGGCGGCCGAGCGTTTCCTCCGCGCGCTCGAGGCCCGCGGCTCATCCGCCAACACGATTCGTTCCTATCGAACTGGGCTGGACAAGTACCTGGACTGGCTTGAGGCAAGCGGCTACGAGTGGGGGGCGCCGTCGCGCGCCGCGCTGCGTTCGTATCTCGCCGTCCTGGGCGAAGGGCACGGCAAGCGGACGGTGGCCCAGCGGCTGGCGGCGGTGCGGTCCTTCTACCGGTTCACAAGCCGGCAGGGTCTGACCCCGGGCAACCCTCTGGCCGCTCTGGCCACGCCTCGGCAGCCTCGGCGTTTGCCTGGCGTGCTGACCGTGGCCGAGACGGAGAGGCTCATCCAGGCCGCCGCCGAGCAAGGACGGCCGGCGAGCGACTCCAACGTGGGCTCGTCGCGTCCGGGCGCCTCCGGCGCGTGGGACGCGGCCGGGCAGGGCGCGGACGGAGCCGCCCACGGCGGCGAGCTCCTGCGGGCCCTGGCCCTTCGGGACGTGGCCATCATCGAAACGGCCTATGCCGCGGGTCTTCGCATCAGCGAGATCGCTTCCCTCACCATCGGCTCCGTGGATCTGAGGCGCGGCGAGGTCCGTGTCACCGGCAAGGGCCGGAAGGAGCGGGTCTCGCTGCTCGGAAGGCCGGCGAGGGCGGCGCTGGCGCGCTACCTGGAGGCCGCGCGCCCGGTTCTGGCGAGCCGAGCGGCCGGTGGCCCCTCGGACGCCGCCGGACCCGACCGTGGAGTCCTCTTTCTGAACCACCTGGGCGGTCCGCTGGGCGTGCGAGGGATGCGGTATCGGCTGGAGCGGTTGCGTGTGGCTGCGGGACTGCCGGAAGGGGTTTCGCCCCACACTTTGCGCCACAGCTTCGCCACCCACCTGCTCGACGGCGGTGCGGATCTCCGTGTAGTGCAGGAGCTGCTCGGCCACGAGAGCCTGGCCACTACTCAGTTGTATACGCACGTTTCGCCAGCCCGCCTGCGAGCCGCGTACACTGCTTCCCACCCACGCGCGAGGCTGTCGACGCTGGCTGCGGAGATCGGTTCCTCGTCAACGTCGGCACCGGATTCGGAGCCGCGATCGGGTGGGCCCGGAGCCGGACCGGACCTCGATCGCTAACCGTGCTCGGGTTCGCGCAGGCGGCCGCCCGGTCGGGCCTGGAGAGGTGGAGACTACAATCCGGCGGAGGGCGGGCGCCGGCAGCGCCTGCGGTAGGAGGTCAGCAGTTGGCTGAGCAGTTCGCGATGGAAGCCACGGGGGGTTCGAGAAGTGCCCCAAAGCGGGCGTCCGTCGTGGATCTGGCTCCGGATACGTCGACCTGGGACGACTTCGTCGCCCGCTCCAACCCTGGTTCGTATCTGCAGACGAGTGCGTGGGCGGAGGTGAAGGCGCCCAACGGCTGGGTGCCTCTGCGCTTCGTGGGGTCGAGCATTGCCGGACCGGCGGCGAGCTCCGAGGCCGACTTGCCAGCGCCCGCGCCGATGCAGATGGATGATGACGAGGCCCACGACCGGGACGAGGACGGGCCGGAGCAGCTCGGCGAAGAAACGGCTTTCGGGGCCCAGCTCTTGATTCGGAAGCCACGGCTGTTCCCCTGGGGCTTCGCCTATGCGCCTCGGGGCCCGGTCTTCGAGCAGTGGAACCCGGCCACGCTGGAGGCGTTCAGCGTGGCTGTCCGTCACGCCGTCGCCTCCGATCCGACACGCATCTCGCACGTCCGTATCGAGCCGGAGATCGAATTGAACGGCCCTGTGGATGTCGAGGGCGCATTCCGCCACGCCCTCCGTGGCAGCGGCTGGCGAGTCGGCACGCCCATCCAGCCAGCGCGAACCCGCCAGGTGGACCTTCGGGTCGACGAGGCGGCGCTGTGGGGCGACATGCGCAAGAAGTGGCGGCAGTACGTCAACAAGGCGCGAAGGAGTGGTATTCGGGTCGTCGACGCTTCCGTCGACAGACTCCCGGAGTTCTACTCGATTTACAGGGAGACGGCGAAGCGAGCCGGCTTCGTCATCCGAACCTACGAGTCGTATCTGGGCGTGTGGAACGCCTTTGCGCGGCTCGGTATGGCTCGCTTGCTGATGGCAGAGGGTCCAGACGGCGTGGGGCTGGCGACGCTCTTCCTGCTGCGGGTTGGGGATCGTGTGATCGAGCCATACGGGGGCATGACAGAAGCAGGCGCCGAGTGTCGCGCAAACTACCTTCTCAAATGGGAGGCAATTCGGACCTCGCGTGAGCAGGGCGCCGCAAGCTACGACATGTGGGGGCTGTCGCACGAGGGAATCGAGCATTTCAAGGCGGGCTTCGGCGGCCGCGAGATCAAGTACATCGGGGCGTGGGATCTTGTGCTCAATCCTGCCGGCCGCCTGGCGTTCGATGGCGGGCAGGCAGTTCAGGACCGAATCGGCGCCTGGCGCCACGGGATTCTGAAGGTCCGGGGTCGTCGCCACGGCGCAGCCGAGCAGGCGGCAGAGTGACGCCTCTCGACAACCAGGTCGGACCGGGGGCGGCGCGCTCTGGGTCATCCGGCTTGGGCGCGTCCGTCGCGATGTCGAACCTGCTGGCAGGGGCCGAACCGACCGCCCCGCGCTGCCTCGGCGAGCTGATCGCGCGTCTCGAGGCCTCGGGTCAACTTCGAACGGTTCGCGGGCCCGAGACGTTAGGCGCCGTCGGAGGCGCGCGTGAGCCGAGCATCGGTGCTCTGCAGATTCGTGGCGTGGCATTCGACTCGCGCCTCGTTCACGCTTCGAACCTGTTCGTGGCCGTTTCCGGCGCGCATGCCGACGGACATGACTACGTGGCCGCCGCGGCGGACCTCGGGGCTGTGGCGGCGGTCGTGGAGCGTCCTGCACCCGGAGTCGCGCTGCTTCAGATCGTGGTCGACGACACCCGCCGCGCCCTAGGCATTGCCGCCGCGTGGTGGTATGGCGACCCGAGTCGCGATATAGGCATCGTGGGTGTGACCGGCACCGACGGAAAGACGACGACGGCATTCCTGGCTGCGGCTGTGCTGAAGGCCGCGGGAATCTCAACCGGTCTCGTGACGACCGCGGAAGTCGCCGTGGGCTCGCTGCGGACCGCCAACCCGGAGCACGTTACTACGCCCGAGGCCCCGGAGCTGCAACGGATGCTGCGAGCCATGGTCCGAGCCGGCAACCAGGCTGCGATCGTGGAGACCACTTCTCATGGATTGGCGCTGCATCGTGTCGCGGAGGTAGCCTACGACGTGGCCGTCTTCACGAACCTGAGCCACGAGCACCTGGAGCTGCACGGCACGTTTGAGGCCTACCGGGACGCCAAGCTCGGTCTCTTCCGAAGGCTCGGCGACGACGGGCCGGCCAAGCATCTGACCCGCCCCTGGCCCCGCACGGCGTTAGTGAATGTTGACGACGAAGCCGCCCCGCTTTTCACAGCCGCGGCCAGAGAGGCGGGCGCTCGCGTTCTGACCTATGGGGAGGCGAACCGCGCCGATGTCCGCGCAACGAGTGTCGTCGAAAGTGCGGCCTCGCTGCATGTAGACGTCCTCACACCCCGCTGGTCAGGCCCCGTGGAACTACTCCTGACCGGCAGATTCAACGTTCAGAACGCCCTCGCCGCAGTCGCGCTTGGGGAAGCCCTCGAGCTCGAGCAGGGGCAGGTGTGCGACGGCCTCGCCGGCGCCAGAGGCGTCCCCGGCAGAATGGAGCGGGTGGACTGTGGCCAACCGTTCGGTGTCATCGTCGACTACGCCCACTCGCCGGCTTCTCTGAAGACCGTCCTGGATGTCCTGGCGCCAGTAGCCTCGGCCGGTGGCGGCGGCCTCATTGCGGTCTTCGGCTCGGCAGGCGAGCGTGACGTTCGGAAGCGTCCGATGATGGGCCGCGTCGCGGGGGAGCGGTGCCGGCTCGTCGTGGTCACGGACGAGGATCCGCGAGGCGAGGACAGCGAGACGATCCTGGCCGAGATCGCCGCCGGCGCGGCGGATGCGGGCATGCGACGCGGCCGGGACCTCCTGTGCATCGCTGATCGACGAGCCGCGATCGAGGCCGCACTCGAGCGAGCTGAGCCGGGCGACGTCGTGCTTCTGGCCGGGAAGGGGCACGAGCAAACGATCATCATGGGTGACGGACCACGGCCATGGGACGAGCGGTCCGAGGCGGTCCGAGCGTTAGGTCGTCTCGGCTACATTTCCGAGTAACGCTGCCGCGTGGCGTGGGGAGGCGATTGAGAGATGCGGTCCTGTCTGATCCAGCTCCTGATCACGGTGGCCGTCGTCTTCGGCCTGCTCTGGTTCGGCCTTCCGTTCGGCGCCAGCTGGCTGGCCACAAGTGCGCTGAACGCCACCGGTTTCACGGGGACGGATACCAGGGTGGAAGTTTCGGCGAAGCTGCCGCCGCGGCTCCTCCTGGGCCACGCCGACAAGGTCCGGGTCACGTCCAACCAGGTCGGCGTCGGCGACCTTCACGCCGCCAGTATCGACGTTACTCTCGGGGACGTGGAGCTGATCGATCGCACGATCGGGACGGTCAATGGAACCCTCACCGGCGTGCTCCTGCCGGCTCCAAACGGCGATGCCGTCACGATCGACACGGCCACCGTCGACGGTTCTGGCACGGCCGCGGTGGCGACCCTTGCGGTCTCGAGTGCCGAGGCCGAGCGCCTGGCCGAATCCCAACTCAAAGCCCAGACCGGCGTGACTGCCACCGTCAAGTTCGCGGCAACGAACAACGTCACGGTAACGATCAACGGCAAGTCGGAGCCGGGCCACCTCGTAGTGAAGGACGGCGCGCTCCTGCTCGTCCCGGTGAGCCTCGCGTTGCCGACCGTGACACTCATCGGAACCGGCAACGGCAACCCGTTCCAGTTCACCGTCGTGTCCGTGGGCTCCGCAACCGTCACGCTCGTCGGGACGATCGATCTCCAGGCGCTTCTCGGCTTGTAGCGAGGCGAGGCGGGCGCCAGGCCGGCCGGGACCGACTGGTAGACTCCGATCATGTCGGTTGAACCGCCTGTACCCCCGGCACAGACCGGCGGGACCGAATCGCGACACCGGGCGGCGCGTCTGCCTCTCGCAGATCGGCTGCGTTTAGGCCTGGCCGTGCTGCCATCGTCCGAGTCACGGTTCCGGCACGTCCGCGACTCGGTGGCGCGCCACTACCCGCAGGCCGACCTCGGGCCGCTGCGGGCGGCCTTTGAGTTCGCGGAGCAGGCCCATCGGTCGCAGACCCGCGTCACGGGTGAGCCGTACATAACCCACCCGCTCGCCTCCGCCCAGATCCTCGCCGACATCGGCATCGACCCGGTCGCGGTTATGGCGGCCATCCTCCACGACGTTCCCGAGGACACCGACTTCACGCTTGGGGATGTCGAGGAGCATTTCGGGGGTGAGGTGGCGCAACTCGTGGACGGCGTCACCAAGCTGTCGAAATTCAGCACGCACAGCCACGAGGAGCAGCAGGCGGAGAACATCCGGAAGATGTTCCTGGCCATGGCCGACGACATCCGCGTCGTCCTGATCAAGCTGGCCGATCGGCTTCACAACATGCGCACGCTCTACGCGCTGCCGTCGGACAAGCGCACCCGCATCGCTCGCCAGACACTCGAGATATACGCGCCGCTGGCCGAACGCCTCGGCATCTGGAGCGTGAAGTGGGAGCTCGAGGACCTGGCTTTCAAGACGCTCGAGCCGGAGGCTTACCGCGAGCTCTCGCGCATGCTCGATACCCGTCGGAAGGGTCGCGAGGCGTTTATCCACCGCGCCATCGAAGCACTGCGGCCCGAGCTCCTCGCGGCGGGCATCGGAGCCGAGCTGTCGGGCCGACCGAAGCACCTGTACAGCATCTGGAAGAAGATGCAGCGCAAAGGCGCCGAGATCGGCGAGATCTACGACGTCTACGCCATCCGAATTCTGGTCGACGAGGTCAAGGACTGCTACGCAGCGCTCGGCGTCGTCCACTCGATGTGGCGGCCCATTCCCGGCCAATTCGACGATTACATCGCGGTTCCAAAGCCAAACCTCTACCAGAGCCTGCACACCGCGGTGATCGCCCTCGAGGGCCAGCCTCTCGAGATCCAGATCCGGACTCACTCGATGCACCAGGTCAGCGAGGTCGGTATAGCCGCGCACTGGCGGTACAAGGAGGGCTCNNTTCGTCGAGGGCGTCAAGCTCGACGTCTTCCAGGATCAGGTCTTCGTCTTCACTCCGAAGGGCGAGGTCAAGGACCTTCCGGCCGGCGCGACTCCGCTCGACTTCGCCTATCGGATCCACACGGACGTTGGCCATCGCTGCATCGGCGCCAAGGTCAACAACCGCCTCGTCCCTCTTGACTACAGGCTCAAGAACGGCGACATCGTCGAGATCGTGACCACCAAGGGCGAGCACGGTCCTTCGCGGGACTGGNNTGGTTCAAGCGCCAGGAGCGCGACGAGAACATCAGCCACGGGCGCGACTCGCTCGAGCGAGAACTGCGGCGGCTTGCCCGGACGAACCTGGGAGCGGTCGGATCGGACCGGATCCTGGAAATCGCGAGGGCCTACAACTTCGACAACCTGGACGACTTCTATGCTGCCGTCGGATATGGAGCCATCGGCGCGCAGCAGGTGGTCACTCGACTCGGCGTGGTGGACGACGCTCAGCTGGCACTTCCGCCCACTGCTCCGCCGCCGAGTCCCTATCGACAGGGGGGCGTGCGGGTGAAGGGGGTAGGAGACCTGATGGTCCGCTTCGGGAAGTGCTGCCACCCGATACCCGGCGACCCGATCATCGGCTTCATAACCCGCGGCAAGGGCGTCACGGTGCACTTGAAGAACTGTCAGACGATCCTCGGAGAACGGGAAACGGCCCGCCTGATCGAGGTCGAGTGGGAGAGCCAGGTGCAGCAGACCTATCCGATCTCGATTCGCCTGGAGGCCTACGACCGAACCGGTCTCTTGTCAGACATAAGCCAGGTCGTCGCCGACAACAGGGTCAACATCGTGGCCGCGAACGTCGCCGTCACGCCCGACAGAACCGCGACGGTCCGCGCCACGCTGGAAGTCGCCTCAGTCGCCCAGCTGGCGCGCGTGATGAGCCGCCTGGAGCAACTCAAGGACGTCATCTCGGTCCAACGCGATCTCGGGTAACGCGTCGAGGGACCGCCGGTCCGGTATAGTCAGCGGGTCCGTCGCATTGTGTCGGTCGCGCGGTCGCCGCTCCGGGAGATCGAGCCCCGGGGGAGCCGGTCAGAAGGAGGTTCCCGTGTCTGACGAGTTCATCTATCCCGAGGGGATCAACTCGGATTCCCTGAAGAAGCTATTCGAAGAGGCGTACATGGAGGTTTCCGTGGACACGGACGGCGACCTCATCGTGAAAGACAACTACCGCTGCTACCTGCGGCCCGATCAAGATGGCCGCCTGATCTCCATCTACGCGATCTTTAGCGGCAACCCCGCTTCGGCCGAGGTCGACAAGCTGGCCTACATCAATCGCGTCAACGACCAGGTGAAGCTGATCCGGGCCTCTGTATCGACCAACGGCAAGTTCTTCTTCGACTACTACCTGTCGGTCGAGGGCGGGATCTCGAAGCGCGCGATCGTCCTTGCGGTGCGACGATTCTTCTCCTGCCTGGGCTCGGCTCTGCGCGAGGATACCGGGAACGTTGTGGCCTGAGAGGAGCATCCTCCGGTCCGTGGCTCGTCACGCAGGCGTGCCTCGATGACTGCAGACAGCGCTCGCTAGGATTGGCCCGATGTCGTCATATCGTGCCCCAAGAGGAACACGGGACCTCCTGCCCGAGTCTCGGGCCGCCCTGAGCCGGCTGGAGGGCATCGCCCGGTCTCTGGCCGTTCGCTACGGCTACCGCGAGATGGAGATTCCACTCTTCGAGCAGGTCTCGGTCTTCGAGCGAGGGATAGGCCCGGCTACGGACGTGGTCGAGAAGGAGCTCTTCCGCCTCACGCCACGGACCGAGGACTCGGAATCGTGGGCTTTGCGGCCGGAGGCGACGGCCGGAATCGTTCGGGCCTACGTCCAGCACGGCATGCAGACCTGGCCGCAGCCGGTGAAGCTGACGGTCGTGGGGTCGATGTTCCGCTACGACCGTCCCCAGGCCGGCCGCTACCGCCAGTTCTGGCAGTGGGACGCCGAGACGATCGGCGATCCCGGCCCGGCCGTCGACGCCGAAGTCATCGAGATGGGACGGCGCTTCTACGCGGAAGCCGGCGTGGCCGACGTCCAGGTTCTGCTCAACTCGATAGGCGATTCCGCCTGCCGGCCGGCCTACCTCGCGAGGTTGAAGTCGTACTTCGCCAGCCACGAGGCCGAGCTGCCGGAGCTCGAGCGCCGTCGCCTCGAAACGAACCCGCTGCGGCTGCTCGACTCCAAGGATCCGACGATGACGGCCGTGGTCTCCGCCGCGCCGAAGATCTCCGAGTGCCTGTGCGATGCCTGCGAGGCCCATTTCGCGGCCGTCCGGGCGCATCTGGACGCCGTCGGCGTGCCGTACCGTCTCGAGCCGACGCTCGTCCGCGGGCTCGACTACTACGCCCGGACCGCTTTCGAGTACTACCGCCGCGGCGCCGAGGGACAGCAGCAGGCGCTCGGCGGAGGCGGCCGGTACGACGGCCTGGTGGAGCTGTTGGGCGGACGTCCGACTCAGGCGATCGGCTTCGCGCTCGGTCTGGACCGCGTGATGCTCGCTCTCGACGAGGCCGGAGCGCAGCCCGCGCGCGAGGCCCCGCCGCTGGCGGTCGTCGTCGGGGCGGATCCGGCCGACACCGTTTCTCGTCTGCGAGTGGCGTCGCTGCTGCGCGGCGAGGGGCTTTCCGTGCGGGCGGAGTTGGCTCAGCGCAAGCTCGGTCGCCAGCTCGAGACGGCCTCGAAGGAGCATGCCCACTTCGCGGTTATCCTCGGCGACGAGCTGGCGGAGGGGAACGTCCAACTCAAGGACCTCGAAGCCGGAACGCAGCGCCTGGTCCCGCTGGCCGACCTGGCGCACGAGCTGGCCCGCGCGGCGAAGAGCCACCACCACGGCTGATCGCTATCCCGGCGGGGACCTGAGTACGTAGCGGAGGACCGGCCATGTTGCTGAGGGGACGAACGGTAACGACGCTCGCGTCGGCGCTGGCCGTCCTCGTGTCGCTGGCGGCAGGGTGCGTCGGCGGATCGCCGCGGCTCGCGGGAGGTTCGGCCGGGCCGTCCGGGTCGGTGACGCCCGCACCGAGCCTCCCGGGCACCCCGGGCCACTACGACGACGGCGAGTTCTCGTTCGACTACCCGACCGACTGGCCGGTAATCGCGGGCACGGACAACGGCCGCGAGTTCGTCGAGGACGTGCTGGCCGTCTTCGGTAACGGCACGTGGGCCGAGAACTGCCAGAGCGGCGGCGACAGCTCAAATGGCTGGAGCAATTGCGGGACGGACGATGTCACTGTTCCGACCGGTGGCTTCGTCGTCAAGGTCTATCTCTGGTATGGAGGTCCCGCCGTGCCATGCCGCGGCGACACGCCGGCAAATGCCACCTACGGTGACCTCGCCGTACGCGAGACCTTGAAGCCCGGCGTTACGTCGTGGGAGATTCGAGCCCCGGGCAACGAGTTCGGCCAGCCGAACAACATCTTCGTCGAGGCACACACGTACGACCCAGGCCAGCTCGCGAAGGCGGTCGCCATGGTGGCGAGCTTCCGCTGGAACATGAGCACCTACACGGGCGGGAGCTGCCCCACGGCGCTCGGTGAGTCGCCGTCGCCGTCGCCGGGCAATTCGTGAACGGGGTGACGGCCGTGCCACGGAGCATGGCCGGGGCCAGGTAACCACTCCCGCGACGTCTTGGAAACTGCGCCGCTCGTTCCGGTACGATGCGCTGCATGAGTGACCCCAACCGACCGCCCACATCGCCCGAGGCAGCGTTTGGCCTTGCCACGCCCTATCGCGACGTCACGTGCGGGGATCTGCGCGCAAGCGACGCCGGGCGAGAGGTCCGATTGGCCGGCTGGGTTCATCGCCGGCGAGACCACGGCAGCCTCATCTTCATCGACCTGCGCGATCGGTACGGCCTGACGCAGGTGGTCGTCAACGAAGCCGAGGCCCCCGAGACGGCTGCGATCGTGAACCGCGTGCGCAACGAGTTCGTTCTCGAGGTCCGTGGCACGGTCGCTCACCGGCTCACCGGCTCCGAGAACTTGAAGCTGGCAACGGGCGAGATCGAGGTACGGGCGAGCTCGGTCGAGATCCTGAGCGAGGCCGAGACGCCGCCCTTCTACATCAACGAGCCGGATGCGCCCGTCGACGAGAGCCTCCGGCTGCGCTACCGCTACCTCGACATCCGCCGCCGGCCGTTCCTCGATCGGCTGCTGCTGCGCTCGGAGCTTGTCCGAGCCATCCGCGACGCCCACTACCGGGCCGGGTTCGTGGAGGTCGAGACGCCGATCCTGCTCAAGTCGACGCCCGAGGGCGCTCGCGACTTCATCGTGCCGAGCCGCCTTCAGCCGGGCTTCGTCTACGCGCTGCCGCAGAGCCCGCAGCAGCTCAAGCAGCTGCTCATGGTCGCCGGCATGGACCGCTACTTCCAGAT
>PMNU01000152.1:9526-9680 GCA_003165675.1 Chloroflexota bacterium | reverse complement strand
TAGCCTCCGCCGGGTTCCGTGACCAGGTGATGCGGCTCGTCGGGGTCGAGCTCGATCTTCTGGCGGAGCCGGCGCACGGTCACCCACACGTAGGCGGGATCCGCGGCATCCGAATCGGCCCACACCTTGCGCAGCAGCTGGTCGGTCGACACGG
>PMNU01000152.1:8419-9483 GCA_003165675.1 Chloroflexota bacterium | reverse complement strand
CACCAGCTCGGCATAGTCGTAGGGCTTGGTTACGTAATCCTCGGCGAAATGGGCGATCAGCTCGGCCTTGCTGTCGACGGCCGCCACCGCGGAGAGGACGAGGATCGGGATGTCGGCGCGGCTCTTGATCCGCCCGGCCAGGGTCTGGCCGTCCATCTCAGGCATCATCAGATCGAGGATGACGAGGTCCGGCCAGGCCGCGTCAAGGCTCTCGAGGGCCTCGGCCGCGCTCGCGGCCCCGGTCACTTGGAAGCCGTCGCCACTCAGGCGCTCGGTCAGGGCGCCCAGATGGGCCGGGTCGTCGTCGACGAGGAGCAGTCGCGCTTCGCTCACTGGGCCAATCTTACGGCGCTGGGGAGCGCGGGGAACGCTCGCCAATGTCCTGCGACGCGCCCCCCACCCAGGCCCCGTCTCGGAGCTCGAGGACACGGTCGGCGAGGTCGAGCATCATCGGATCGTGGGTCGCGACGATGGCCGTGACGCCCTCCGCCCGGACCACGTTGCGCAACAGGATCATCACCGTCCGACCGGTCTCCAGGTCCAGCTGGCCGGTCGGTTCGTCGGCCAGCAGGAGCTTCGGGTGACTTGCCAGAGCTCTGGCGACGGCTACCCGCTGCTGTTCCCCGCCCGACAGCTCGGCCGGCCGGTGATGGGCTCGTCCCGCCAGGCCCACCAGCGCGAGCAGTTCGCCGACACGGCGGTCGCGCTCGCGCGGCTCGGCCCGGAGCAGCCGCAGCGGTATCTCCACGTTCTCGGCGGCGCTGAGAATCGGGATCAGGCCGAACGTCTGGAAGATGTACGAAACCGTCGTCCGGCGGAGGGCGACCAGCTCCGCCTCGTGAAGGTCGGAGATGCGACGACCGTCGATCGCGACGCTTCCGGAGGTCGGCCTGTCCAGGCCGCCGAGGATGTTGAGCAACGTTGTCTTGCCGCTGCCCGAGCGGCCTCGCACGGCCAGGACCTCGCCCCGCTCGACCGTCAGGTCCACGCCGCGCAGAGCATGAACCACGCCGTCCCCGGACGGGAAGTCGCGGCGCAGGGCCACTGCCTGAACCATCGGCGAG
>PMNU01000152.1:0-8370 GCA_003165675.1 Chloroflexota bacterium | reverse complement strand
GCCGGCCCGGCCGCTCGCGGTCCGCCGCTTCTGGGCCGCCGGGTCGGGCCAAACGCCGATGTGATCCGGCTCAAGGAGCAGCCGAACTCGATGGGCCAGGTGGAGCGCGTCCATGTGCTGGCGCGGCAGCTGCAGCCGCCCGGCCCGATCCAGGACGACGAACTCCTCCGCGATGGTCCGATTCCCGCCCTCGATCTGCGCCTCGGTGCGGCGGACCGTCTCGGTGCTCGTCCGGCCGTCGCGGATGGCGACGGTTCGCGGCACCTGGTCGGCGACGAGGGCGTCGTGGGTTACGACAACGATCGTCGTTCCCAGCTCCTTGTTCACCCGCCGCAGCAGCGCGAAGACATCCGCGGAGGTGACGCTGTCCAGCTCGCCGGTCGGTTCGTCCGCCAGCAGGACGGCTGGCTCGTTGGCCAGCGCGACCGCGATCGCGACCCGCTGCTGCTCGCCGCCACTGAGCCTCTCGGGCTTGCTGCCGGTCCGTTCGGACAGGCCGACGAGGTCCAGCAGCTCCTTCGCCCGGGCCCGCCGGTTCGGCCGCCCTTCGAGAGTCATCGGTAGTTCCACGTTCTCGAGCGCGGTGAGATACGGCAGCAGGTTTCGCGACGTCTGCTGCCAGACGAAGCCGACGACGCGGCGCCGGTAGTCGGTCCGTTCCCGCGCGTCCATCTGCCCGAGGTCGTGGCCGGCTACGAGTGCACGACCGGCCGACTGCACGTCCAGGCCGCCGAGGATGTTGAGGAGCGTCGACTTGCCACTGCCCGACGCGCCGACGACGGCCAGCATCTCGCCGGCCTCGACGATGAGGTCCAGACCCTGCAGGGCCACGGCTTCGATGTCGGCCACTTTGAAGATGCGGATCAGGCCGTCGCAGACGATCTGCGATCCGTCGCCGAAGGCGGGTCGAATGGAAGGTTGGGCGGTCATTCGATGCCTTTCCGCAATGCGGCTGTGGGGCTGATTATCGACTCGGCGACGGTTTCGATGACGACCGCGAGAGCGACGATCACGCCGATCGCCACGAAGATCGCCGCGACCCAGACGGTCTCGATGGGCAGGCCGACGTCGATGTCGCCGCCGACCAGCCCGCCGAGTCCGAGACCGGATTGCAGGAACGCGAACAGGCCGGCTCCCAGGGCGACGCCGGCCGCGCTGACCAGCAGCGACGCGGGTCCGTGCTCGATCGCGCTGAGCGCCAGGTTCTCTCCCCGACTCAGCCCGAGGATGCGGAGATGGGCCGACTCACGCGACTGCTCCGCGCCCGCGAGCAGCAGTGCCAGGAAGATGGCCAGCGCTCCGTAGGCCGCCGTGACGAGCGAAGCCGCGGCCAGGCCGAAGACCACCGCCACGTAGTCCGGGGCATCGCGGAGGCCGTCGCTGACATCGAAACGGCTGGCGACGTAACCCTGGGCGGGCAGGCGATCCTGCAACGCTTTGGCGATGGTCGGGCCGGCGGCGGGGTCGGCCCTGACGAAGACTTCCGTGGCGGGCATGGCGCCCTCCGGCGTCGCGGCAGCCAGGTTCTGCCTGGCGGCGACGATCCAGGCCGTCCCGGCATCGAGCGTCGGGAAGGTGGCCCGGATGGCGGCCACCGTGAACGACGGCCGGGCGTCGGGGAGAGCGACCTGGAAGGTATCTCCCAGGCGAAGGTTCATGTCGGCGGCGAAGGTGGTCGAGACGATGGCCGGGATCGAGGTTGGGAGCGCCGGAGCCGGGGTTGTCGGAGCCGCCAGGGCTGGCGGGGGCGTCGGGTCAGGCGACGCGGTGACCTGACTCGCGGTCCCGCCCGGCGGAGCGCTCGACAAGACCGAGGCCCGGGCCCGGGCGGCGGGGTTCAGGGTCAAACCGGGCGTGACGGCCACGGTTGGAGTCGGCGCCTCCGAGCCGATCATCGACTCGGGCACGACCCCGGCAAGCCAGCCGCCGGCGGTCACGTCGCGGTACGCGGCCAGGTCCAGGGCCATGACCGTCAGAGACTCGTTCGTTTCGGGTACGTGGGCGCCGAACACGGAAGCGTCCGAGGTGGCTTCGACGCCCGCCAGCTTCGCGAAGTCGAGGTCCGGCGGGACCGAGCCCTCTTGCAGCGTCACCCGGAATGAGGCGCCGACCGATTGCCAGCCGGCCGCCTCGCTGGCCCGGCCGAGGTAGGCGAGCGAGACGGCGGCAAACGACCACACCGCGGCCATCGTCAGGAGCGCTGTGAGCAGCAGGCGGTCGTTGGCCCGGCCGGTCGCGCGCCGAAGTGCGAGCATCGCGACCAGCCCGCGGCGGCGCTCCGCCAGCCGCGCCAGCAGGTCGAGCGGTATCGGTAGCAGCCTGGCCACGACGAGCGCCGCGGCGCCTCCGATGAGTGCCGGGACGGCGGCCACCAGAGGGTCCGGCGAGGTCAGGACGACGTCGGCGCCGGCTGCGGTAACGCCCCGCTGGCGCAGGATGAACGCCCCCACGACCGCGCCGATGATCACCATCGCTTCCAGCGCGAGACGCCGCGGGCTCGCCCCTCTCGTGACCGCCGCCAGGCCGCGGCCGCCCTCGGCGTTGCGCCCGTCGGCGCGATTCCCCAGCCCGCCGGCCCAGCCGCCCCGCCCACCTGCGGCCGGGTCGGCGCTCGCCGCCCAGGTGTTCGCCAGGACCAGCCCCGAAGCGAAGACGAGGATCCCACCGGCCAGGGCCAGCGTCGGCGTCAGCGGTCGCGACGGTATGAGGACGATGGCCAGCGCCGCCCCCAGGGCAACCGGCACGGCCAGCTCAAGGGCGACCTCGACGAGCGTCCCGGCCATCGCGTGGAGCCGCGAGGCGCCGCGGCTCTGCCAGAGCGACAGCGACAGTGCGCGGCGCCGTCCTGCCAGCAGGCATACCAGGCTCAAAGCCAGGAGGGCAACGGCGCCGCCGCCGACCTCGGCGAGGCTGAGCATCTGCGAGACGGCCCGCCAGTCGGCCGCGTAGGTCTGGACCAGCAGGCGCAGCCCGCTCTGGAGCGCCGGCGCGCTCAGCTGCACATGCTCAGGGTCGTGCAGCATGCTCCCGGAACTGGCTCCGGACGCCAGGAAGACGCTCTCCATCCGCCGCAGATCCGTCAGCAGGACGCCGGCACTATCCGCCCGCAAGCGCAACGAGTCGATCTCGTATCGCCACGTATACCGGAGGCCGCTGTGCGTTGTCGCGCTCAACAGCGCCGGATAGGCGGCGGCCGAGAACAGCACCGTCACGTCATCGATCTGGTTGAGAGATGAGAGCGATCGGACCTGGGGCCGTTCGAGCGACGTGTCGCCGAACCAGTAGTCGGCCGTGCCATTGGGGACGTCGTAGATGCCGACGACGTCAATGGCGAGGTACGAAACCAGCGGGCCCACCAGTGTGTCCGTCTTGTCACTGCTGAGCTGGAGGGTGTCGCCGACACCCACGCCCAAGTCGTGAGCGGAGGCGGTCGAGAGCGCCACCTCGAACGTGGTCAGCGATTCCGGCAGTGGCTGCGACCCGGGTAGCAGTGTCGGCCCGCCCGGGAGCGATCCGGACGAGAACGGCAGCTGGGTCGTCTGCCCGGTCGGCAGACGACCCGAGACGAGACTGATGTGGTCTGTGGCACCCTGGAGGTACCGCAGCCGCACCGTTCGGCCCTCGAGGCCCAGTGGCAGAAAACGGGCCGTATCGATGGTTGTGTAGCGGGCCTGTACGAGGGCCGCGGCGGAGCCTGGGAACTGCTCGAAGAACTGATCGCCGTCGGTCGAGATGGCGGCCAGCGGATCCGGGGAGGCCGCCGCGATGCGGCCCGTCTGCGAGACGGCGATGTTCCGCGTGCCGGATGTGGCGGCGTCGACCGTCGAGCGCAGGGCCACGTCGGCCTGGGTATCGATCACGCGCGGCGCGATAGCGAACAGGAACGACGTGACCAGGGCGAGCCCGATCAGGCCGCCCGTCGCGGCTCGACTGTCGGCCAGGCGACGGAGTTGGACTGTGAGCCAGCTCAAGGCGCCACCTCCCGGCCGCGCAGTGCCGGAGCGATCGTTCCGCCTGCGGCGACGCGAACCAGAGCTAGGGCTCCGACGGCAAGGAACGCCGCTACCGGAAGTCCTATCCCGAGGATCGTCTGCCACGGAACCACGATCACCGGCGGAGGCACGGCAGCCGACCCGGTCGCGGTCACCGAGGTGAAGGGAATCGCCAGCCAGGCCAGCAGAAGCCCCAGCGCGGTGCCGGCGATCAGGCCGTAGGCAAGCAGGAGTGCCTCCTCGACCGCGAGCATGCTCACCACCCCGCGCGTCGACGCGCCGAGGGCCCGCAGTAGGGCCAACTCGCCGATACGCTCGCGAGCCATGAAGGTGACCGTCACCAGGAAGCCGATCATCGCCAGGGCGATCGCAGCGATGGCGCCGAGCCCAAGGGCGCCGATCGCGCCCAGGGCGATCGGGTCGACGAGCATGCCGCTCTGGAGCTGGGCGCGACTCACAAGAGAGGCGACCGAGTAGAGCCCGCTGGCCAGGGTCGCGGCGACCTCCGCGTCTTGTCCCGGCTCAACGGCCAGCCACCACTCGTGGGGCGTGTCGACGAGCCCCCATGTTGCGTAGTCGACGAGTTCGAGAGCCGCCCGATCGACGACCAGGAAGGGCCCGGCCGGGTCGAGCGTCGGGAAGTCGGCGGCCGTGCCGACGATCCGGATCGGCGACTGGAAGCCGTCCCGCGACGCGAGAAGCGTGTCGCCCTGGCGGGCGCCGGTGGCGTCGAGGAGCTGCGAGTCGGCGATGGCTGGAATCGCGGTCGGTCCGGTCGGGAGCGCCCAATAGCGGAAGGTGGTCGGGCCGTTGGTTCGCGTCTGAGCTATTGCCGCGGTCTGGTCGGCCGCGTCGCCGATCGAAACCAGGCCGGGGCTGTCCGCGGGCGGCTGGTACGGCGTGGCGGACTGATCCGCGACGCGGCTCCAGCCCCAGCCGGTCGTGCCGAGGTTCAGATCGATTGGCTGCCAGTCGCCACCGCTCGACGACGCGCTCGCCTCCAGGCCCTTCAGTTCGATGGTGCCATCGAGCTGCGACGGCGCCGGCGCGCTCACCTCTATCTCGATCGCCTCGAGTGAGAGCGGGTAGGCCGGCCGGTAGGTCGCGCCGACGACCGTAGACGTCAGCTCGATCGTGGCCACTCCGGAGGCGGACGAGAGGGCGACGTCGCCTCCATCGAAACGGTGCAGGCCGTTCGAGTCGGAGAGCACGACCGAGACGTAGACCGACGGCGGAGAAGTGATCTCACCGGTCGGCAGCCCGGCCGCGCCCGAGTCGACGAGGCCGGTGTCGAGCGTGACGGCGAGCCGCTCCGGACGGCCGGGCAGCGGCAGCATGGGCGACGTCGGCGCAGCTTCCAGCGAAGCCATGGCGTCCTGCGGCGAGCCGTCGAAGGCGCCGGCCGGGAGGGAAGCCAGTCCGGCCGCCGCTCCGGAATCGACTGCCAGGAGCTGGCCGCCACGGACGTCGCGCCCGACGTCGAACCCCTCCCGCACGACCGAGGACGCCGACTGGACGCCGGGGATCCCGCCGTACGTCGAACCCAGCGCCCACTCGGGCAGGACGGGGTGGTCGAGCACGGTCACGCGCTCATCGGCAGCTGCCTGATATGCCGCCTGGTCGGACTGAGAGCGGGTCCACGTCGCGGCGAAAGTGGCCGCGAAAGTGCCCAGCGCGGCGGCCAGCATCAACAGCAGCGCCAGCCGGGTGTAGCGAAGCGGCCGCCGGCTGACCTGGCGAGCCAGATGGGGCGCCAGCAGACCCGCGCCGCGACCCAGCAGGCGCTCGCCGACCTCGCCGAGGCGCGGCACGACGCGCGTTGCGATGAGCGCTCCCGCCAGCAGCCCGAGCGAGGGCGCAGTAACGAGCAGCGGGTCGATTCCGAGATCGCCGCGGACGGTCCTGGTCAACGGCGCCCCGTAGAGTTGGAGCTGCCAGATCGCGATCGCCGCCACGACCAGCAGAACCAGGTCCAGGCCGAGACGCTGCGCCAGGGTGCGGCCGAGCTGGCGGCTCAGCGCTGCGCGCACGCCGGGCAGCGTTCCGGACCCCAGGCCCGGCAGCGCCGGCACAGTCAGGACCAGGACGCAGCCGATGCCGGCGCCAACCGCGGCCGCCACGGCCGTCCCGTCGATGCTCACGGACGTGAGCACGCCCGCGGAGGCCAGCGGCCCGACGGCTCCGACGAGGCGGACGACCGCCACCGCCACGAACGGAGCCACTGCCACGGCAGGCACAGCCAGCAGCAGCGACTCGCCGAACGCCAGCAGCGCCACGTGACCGGACGACGCGCCGCGCGATCGTAGGAGAGCCGACTCGGGGCGACGCCGCTCTACGAGCATGCCGGCCACCAGAAGCATCGCGTACACGGCCAGGACCGCGAACTGGGCGAAGAGCAGCAAGATGCTGCCCTGGGCGACCAGCAGCGACCTCGATGCCGCCTTCAGCGTGTCCGGCAGCCCGGAGTCGGCCCAGATGTATGTGGCCGGATACGCGACCTGAGCGCGGTCGCCGATCGTGGCGATCGCGGCGCGCAGGGCGTCCGCCCTACCCGGCTGTAGCGATTCGATGGCGGGTAGCCAGCGCCACTCCACGTTCACGCTGCCGCTGCCGACGACGGTCGCCAGGTCCTGTGCGGCCACCGTGAACGGGCCGCGGGTGGTGGAAGTGCCCGTGGTCTGCGTGCCCGTTAGCTCGAGCGCGGAACCGAGCCAGTAGCGATCCGCTGGGTCCGGCCGCCACAGACCGACGATCGCGAGCTCGACACGCCTGGTGGGGTCGAGCACGCTGGTAAGGCTCACCCGGTCGCCCAGCGAGAGGCCCATGGCGGCCGCCGCCCCGACGGACAGGGTCGCCTCCACTGTCGCGGCTCCCGGCTCAGGCCAGCGGCCCGCCGCGAGTGAGGCGTGGGTCTCGAGGTCCGCGTAGCTGCCAACCAGGATCAAGTGGGCAGCGTCCGAGGCCCCGACGCCCGCCAGAGAGAGGCCGTCGGTCGTGGCGATCAGCGAAGTGCGGCCGGTGTCCGCGCCCAGCGTGGCGGAGATGACCGGCGCGACCGCGCCGTCCGCGTCCGCGACCGAACCGGCGGGCACACTGGCGTGGACGCGGACCGCGCTCGAAGCCGGCGGGGACAGTTCCAGCATCCGCTGGAAGCCGCCCGCGGCCACACTCTCCGTGTAAGTGGCTGCGGCCGTGATGAGGCTCGTGGAACATGCAATCAGCAGCCAGGCGGCCAGAACGAGCGGCCAGTCGGAGAGGCTGCGGCGAACGATCGCCCGGAGGAGCATTGCCTGACGCAGACGACTAGGCATAGGCCAGCCGGCGGGCTCGAAGCATCGCCGCATCGAGCATCGGCGGCGTTAGGCGGCCCGTGAAGGTGTTCTGCTGGCTGGGGTGGTACGAGCCTAGAAGCGCGTACGGCCCAACGCGAGCCTCCTCGAGGTGCCCGAAGGCGGGTTTGGGGCTCGCCTGGTGGCCGAGATCGCGAAGAGCCCGGATCGCCCCGTCCCAGGCGAACGAGCCCAGGGCGACCACCACCCGCACGTCGGGCAAAAGGCGCAGCTCGCGGACCAGGTAAGGCAGGCAGCTCGCGCGTTCCTCGGGAAGTGGCTTGTTCTCGGGCGGGGCGCAGCGCACGACCGCGCTGAGGTAGAGGTCGAGCAGGGTCAGCCCGTCGTCGACGGCCAGCGAAGTCGACCGGTTGGCGAACCCGGTCCGATGGAGCGAGGCGAACAGGAAATCGCCCGATCTATCGCCGGTGAAGAGTCGCCCGGTACGATTGCCGCCGTGGGCGGCGGGGGCGAGCCCCACGACCAGGACGCGCGCCTTCGGGTCGCCGAATCCGGGGAGCGGGCGGGCCCAATACCGCTCGCCCGCGAAGCGGGCCGGCGGGTTAGACGCCGCTTCCTCGCGCCACTCCACCAGCCGGGGGCAGCGCCGGCACGCGACGACCTCGGCGGCGAGTTCGGTCAGCGGGTCGGACGGCATGGCGCGACTGTACCGCGCCGGAACGTTGGGATCGAGCGCGGTAGGGACACGTGCCGGACCCTCGGCTGCCGCACCGCGAGACTCGTCCGGCCGGCCCGGAGCGGGAAGGTCGGGCCGCCCGCGTATAATCCCGGAGCGTGGGGCGGGTCGCTGCCGCAATGGCAGTGCGCCCCGCAACCCCGCNNGGGGCCTGTGCCGTGATGGCACTCGAGCGAGTCCCGTCCGACATTCGGGCGGCAGGCGGCGTCGCGCGCATGAGCGATCCCCTGATGATCGAGGGGATCATGGCGGCGGTCAGCATCCCGGTCATGGCCAAGGCCCGGATCGGGCACTTCGTCGAGGCGCAGGTGCTCGAGGCCCTCGGCGTCGACTACATCGACGAGTCGGAGGT
>PMNU01000058.1:211-3735 GCA_003165675.1 Chloroflexota bacterium | reverse complement strand
GTGATGGACTTCGTCGAGGCGATGATCGTCGAGGTGAGCCGGAAGGTCGTCCCGGACCGGCCGATCCAGCAGGCGCCATTCCCGCGCATCGACTACCACGACGCGATCGAGCGCTTCGGCTCCGACAAGCCAGACCTGCGCTTCGGCATGGAGCTCGTGGATCTCGAGCCGGCACTCGGGGAGGGGAGTACGGGCTTCCGAGTCTTCGACGAAGTCCGCGCCGCCGGGGGGCGCATCAAGGCCATCGTGGCTCCGGGGATGGCGGATGCAAGTCGCTCGCGTATCGACGAATTGACGGAGTTCGCTCGCCTTTACGGGGCACGGGGCCTGACGCAAGTCTCTGTAGCCGCCGACGGCACGGCGCATTCGCCGATCGCGAAGTTCCTGGGCGAGGAGCGGGTGGCGGCGATCGTCAAGACGGTGGCCGGGCAGCCGGGAGATCTCGTGCTGATCGTCGCGGACGCCGAGGGCGAGATTGTGGCCGACGTGCTGGGCCGCCTGCGCCAGGAGCTGGGTCTCCGGCTTGGCCTGGCCGACCCGAACGTGCTGGCCTACTGCTGGGTGTACCACTTCCCGATGTACCAGTGGGACGCGGAACGGAGCCGCTGGGACGCCACACACAACCCGTTCAGTGGCGTGGTGCCCGAGGACGAGGGACTTCTGGTAACCGCCTCTGGCAACCCGTATGACTCGTCCCGAGCGGATCCGGCGGGCCGGGCTCGGGCGATGCAATACGACATCGCCCTCAACGGGTGGGAGCTGGGCGGCGGGTCGGTTCGCATCCACCGGCGAGAACTGCTGGAGCGTAGCTTTGCGCTGCAGGGCTACTCGCTCGAGAGGATGCACGATCTCTTCGGGGGCATCCTCGAGGCCTTCGACTATGGCGCTCCGCCGCATGGCGGCATCGCCATGGGTATCGATCGCTGGGCTGCCTTGTTCTCTTACCAGACCAACATTCGGGAGGTCATGGCCTTTCCTAAGACGCAGTCCGGAACGGACCTGATGCTGGAGGCTCCTTCCGCGCCGGACCCGGAGCAGTACTCTGATCTCGGTCTTCGATTTGTGGGGCTCGAACCTGGCGGCGAGGTATCGGGGGACCAGCCCAAGGAGTAGGCGCGGGCGCGGACACGCGAGCACTTCGGTCGAGCATTAGCAGAGTGAGGGTCGAGGCGGCCAGATGACGGAGAACTGGGTTCGGTGCGGTCGGTGCCACGAGGTTTTCGACTCCGAAACGGGCCCCTGCGTCAAGTGCGGGACGCCGTACGAGCCGCCCGCGGCCGCGCCCAAGCCATACGACGGCCTCTATGCCGACCGCTACGCCGGGACGGCGTTTGTGCCGGCGCCCGACCCTCCGCCTGTGGTGCCGGTGCGGGCTCGGAACAACGCCGCCTTGTTCATCGGCGCCGGGGCTGTCCTGATCGTCAGCGCCCTGGTGATCGGCATGTTGTTCGAGCTCGGCGCCGTGGGCAGCGCCAGCCCAACCGCCGCCGCGTACGTCGTGCCGGCTGCGCCGACGTCTTCGACGACGCCCACGCTCCCGCCGACCATAGCGATGACGCTCCAACAGCTCAGCGACCTCAAGCTGAGCGCCCACATCACGGTCGATAGCAACATCCAGCTGAGCAGCAAGGTTCTCGGCAAGTCCGAGTCGATCGTCGTCACGTTCGACGGCGAGGTATCCGGGGGAAACCAGTGGGGGGACCTCCAGGCGGCCGGCGTCAAGGAGGAGATGAGGCTGGTCAACGGCCAGATCTACACCAGGATCCTGCCAACGGGTAAGTGGTCGCTCCTTGCGGAGATGCCGGCCTACCTCGTGATCTGCCCGGTGTTCGGCCTCGCGTCGACGAAGGATCTTCAGCTCGTCGGACAGGAGATGAAGAACGGCCAGGTCGTGAACCATTTCCAGTCGACGGGCTGGTGGACTCCGGACATCAGTCGAGTGTCGATGGCGGATCTGTCCTCGCTCCCCATCAAACCCGACGTCTCCGTCCTGGATCTCTGGGCCACACCCGACGGCGCCCCGGTCGCGGCCACTTTCTCAGGGACGAACTCGGCAACCGACGGCACCAGGCTGCTCGACATCGAGGTGACATACACATTTTCCGACGTCGGCGTGCCGCAGGCGATCGATGCGCCCGGCCCGGGCTGGTCGCCGTCGCCAAGCATTCGGATCGGGGGCGCCACACCGTCCCCGAGCGGCCACTAGCTGGGCACCGGAGTCCGGCTGGACGCCGAGCCTGGCCTCCCGACTTTCTGAATCCGGGTCCTATTCCGGCGGCGGTTCGGTAACGGGCTCGGGAGGCCCCTGGTAGCCGGGCAGGCTGGCATGGGGCGTAGCCGTGTCGTAGACGATGCCCGGGTCGCCCAGTTCCACCACGCGAACTGGCACTCCCTCGGCGATGAGCGCCGTCACAGCATCCGCACCGTTTAGGCCCGAGTGGCCCGCCAGTCGCTCTATGAGTGTGGCCGGCACGAGGATCGGGAAGCCCGTCTGGCCGGCATATGCCGGCCAGACGATCGCATCCGGCATCGCTCCGTGCGCCTCCACCAGGGACGTCACGGTCTCGGGATCGACCCAGGCGTGGCGGACCGGCCACAGCAGGCCGGCCGACGTCTCGGTTACGGCGGCGAGTGCCGCTCGCTGACCGCTCACGAACCAGGCTATGCCGGGCGGCTGGCCTGCAGTAGGGCCGGTCAGCGTCACAGGCGTGCCTGCTACGGCATCCACTAGAGGCCCGGCCGTGTCCACGGCAACGATCACGATGGGCATCGCTCCGCCCGACCAGGCGGCGTGGACCAGGCGGCGAATGACGGGGTCGCCGCCGGCGTCGGCAGATGCGGCAGCCGAATCCGGAACCAGGACAATCGCTGCGACGGTCATTCGGCCTCCTTGGGCTCAGAGCGAGTGTAGCGCCGGCCCCGGGGCGCTGCGAACGGCGTCTCAGGACGTCCCAGCGACCGCTCCTCTCAGGGTGTGCGACAATGCCGCCGCCCATGAGTGACCTACCTCGTGCCGCCACGCCCGGCGACTTCTCAACAACGGATCCAGGGCTCGTGCATGAGTCCGCGACGCGCGCCGACATCCGGAACGTCGCCATCGTCGCCCATGTCGACCACGGCAAGACCACCCTGGTCGACGCGATGCTGCGTCAGGCGGGTGCGTTCCGGGCCAACCAGGTCGTCGTCGAGCGGGTCATGGATTCCGGCGACCTGGAGCGCGAGAAGGGCATCACTATCCTGGCGAAGCAGACCTCCGTCGAATTCGAGGGGATCCGGCTCAATATCGTCGACACTCCGGGCCATGCCGACTTCGGAGGAGAGGTCGAGCGCAGCCTGAACATGGTCGACTCCGTCCTGCTGCTGGTCGACGCTGCCGAAGGACCTTTGCCGCAGACGCGCTACGTCCTGCAGAAGGCGATGTCGCACCATCTGCCGGTCGTCGTAGCCATCAACAAGATCGACCGCTCCGACGCTCGCTCGCCGGAGGTGCTCGACGACGTCTATGAGCTGTTCATGGATCTTGG
>PMNU01000058.1:0-126 GCA_003165675.1 Chloroflexota bacterium | reverse complement strand
GCGACGAGGCAGAGGACACGACCGGTTCGATCGAGCCGGGGCGGACCATCACCCTGGCCGGCACCGTGACCAGCTTGACCACTGCTCACGGCATCGAGCGCGTGGACATCGACGAAGCCGGGCCCG
>PMNU01000006.1 GCA_003165675.1 Chloroflexota bacterium | reverse complement strand
TCAGTTTGGTCGGGGCGGGCATCTGACTATCCTGGCCGACGGACTGGGCATCTGACACATCGGCTGTCGCCGGCGACGCCACTCATGAAAACGAGGCGTTTGACGCCTCGGCGAGGATCGGGTTCGCGTAACCCACTGGAAAGAGTGGCGCGCCCGGAGGGATTCGAACGCACGCCACCAACCATCGTGATCGAGGGTGTTGAGGAACTGGTCGAGGTGCTACTGGCCGCTTAGTCCATACGCGCACTTCGCCGCGAAGGCATCGCCCAACCAGGTCCGGCGACGCGACCCGCTAGGCAGACTGCTTTGCGAGTACGAGCTCGATGCTTGATGATTCAATAGTGGCACCCCACACGACACGGTGCCCAACGTAGTCGGCCTGGAGACACAGGGGCCAGTCTGACAAGATTGCAGACGACTGCCTGATGGCATTGCTAATGACCTCCCGACGGTATTGCTAATGACCCCTTGAGCAGCTTGACGTGAACGGAGCCCCGGGCCACAATCCGAGGGCCAAAGACACGAGTCGCCGGCAACGAAGTGTGAGGGACCGAATGCCCGAGTATCGACCGCGCGTAGTGGACTCGGAGCTAAGCGAAGCGCTCGCAAGCGTTGGCGCCGTGCTCGTCGAGGGGCCCAAGTCGGTCGGCAAGACCATGACAGCCAGCCAGATCGCACGCAGCCAGGTGCGCTTTGATGTGGATGCCCAAGCCCGTGCCGCAGCCGAGCTCGACCCATCGCTGGCCCTTGTGGGTGACAATCCCCGCCTGATCGACGAGTGGCAGCGAGTCAAGGACGTCTGGGATGCCGTACGCAGAGCCGTCGACGATCGCGGAGTAACCGGCCTCTTCATCCTGGCAGGCTCAGCGGTTCCACCTGACGACGAGACGCGACATGTAGGCGCCGGACGATTCCTGCGGCTGAGGATGCGTCCGATGACGCTCTATGAACTCGGGCGATCGACCGCAACGGTCTCGTTCGCCGAAGTCCTGGATGGGGCACCCGTCCGTGCGGGCGACTCGGGGCTCACCATCCGCGACGTCGCGGACCTGGTCTCCAGAGGCGGCTGGCCTCAGCTGCTGGAACTCTCGACCCCTCGTGCGCTGCGGGCGATGCGCGGCTATGTGGGCGAGATTGCCCGGGCCGACGTCGACCGAGCAAGCGGTGGCCGCCAACGCGATTCGGCGCTCGTCCGGAAGCTCCTCTCGTCCTACGCCCGACACGTCGGGTCCGCGGCGTCGCTAAACACAATCACCGCGGACGTGAACGGCTCCGATGGCACGAGAAAACCGGAGACCGTTTCAGGCTACCTCGACACGCTCGCGCGCCTGATGGTGATCGACGAGCTGCCGGCCTGGAGTCCGAACCTACGTTCTCGTAGTCGGTTGCGGGGAGCACCAATTCGGTACTTCGTCGATCCATCTCTTGCAGTCGCCGCACTCGCAATNNGCGATCGAAGCCTCCGTTTTCCACTACCGCGACAACACCGACCTGGAAGCGGACGCGGTTATCGAGCTTGCCGATGGTCGCTGGGCCGCCTTCGAGGTCAAGATCGGCCTCAACCAGGTCGAGGAAGCCGCCAAGCACCTCCGCAAGCTGGCCGACGAACGCGTCGATACCTCGAAGATCGGGCCGCCGCTCGCGCTGGGAGTAATCACTTCCACCGGCTATGCCTACACGCGACCCGACGGGGTGCACGTCATTCCGGTCGGATCCCTTTGCCCATGAGGGCTTCTTGGTCCGGGTTCCCGGGCACAAGCGGCACCCGCTCAACCAGTGACTGATCGTTCAGGCCAGAGTCCTCTACGCTCACGCGACGACCTCGAGCGCGAGATCGATTCTCTCCGGGCGGAGAACGCGCGGCTTCGCGAGATGATCGGAACGCGCGCCGACAACGTCGATACTCCACCTCCGCCGTGGACTCCGGAGCTCGCTGCCGGCGGTACGACCCTTTTCGGCGACGGTGACATCGCTCCCCTACCAAAGCTCGATGCCAGGTCATCGGCCAGAGCGAAGATCGGCGTGTTTCGAGCCCTGTTCTGCGGGCGTGACGATGTCTACGCCACTCGATGGGACAACTCTCGCACCGGCAAGTCGGGCTGGAGCCCGGCGGTTGTAGGTGGCCCGGCCAACGCACGAAAACCTGACCGCGCATATCTCCCGCTCACAGACGAAGTCATCGAGGCCCATCTGTCTGGCCGCATTCACGTCGGTCTGTATCCGTTGCTACTCAATGACAGTTGCCGCATGCTGGCGTGTGACTTCGACGGCCCGACCTGGCCGCTGGACGCGCGGGCTTACCAGGACGCCGCGCGGGCGTTGGGGTTCGACGCCGCGCTCGAGCGCTCGCGTTCGGGGAACGGCGCCCACGTCTGGATCTTCTTTGCTGGCCCGGTCGCTGCATCGGCCGCCCGCCGGATCGGCGCCCACCTCGTGCGAGAAGCAATGACCGTTCGCGCCGAACTCGACCTCGCAAGCTATGACCGTCTTTTCCCGGCGCAGGACTTCTTGCCGAAAGGCTCGTTCGGCAACCTGATCGCACTTCCGCTTCAGGGTACCTGCCGCAAAGGCGGCACGACCGTGTTCCTCGACGACTCGCTTGCGCCGCACGACGATCAGTTCGCCTTCCTCTCGGGTCTCCAAGGGGCCTCGGTGAGCGGGGTGAACCTCGTCGCGCAGCAGCTTCGCGAGGTTGCGACCGGCCCGGTCGAATCGACCTACCGTCGCCCGTTCCGCGGGGACGGACCGAAACCGCCCGACAAGATCCTGGCCGTGGCCGGTGCGATGCTGGCGATTGATCGCATCGGCCTACCTCCTGCGCTCGTCTCGGCTCTCAAGCATCTGGCCTCTCTCCACAACCCCGAGTACTACGAGAAGGAACGCCTGCGCCTCTCGACCTGGAACACGCCGCGGCTGATCCGCTGCTACGAGGAGTCGATCGACCAGCTTCTGCTGCCGCGGGGCCTGCGCGAGGCTGCTGTTTCTCTTGCCGTCGAGGCCGGCAGCCATCTAGAAGTCCGTGAGACCGCCTGGGCTTCCCGGACCATCGAGGTTCAGCTCGGCGCTGTGCTCGACGCCGACCAACAAGTCGCGTTCGATGAGCTGCGCCGTCACGAGCTCGGCGTTCTTGTCGCACCGCCGGGCACCGGCAAGACAGTCGTTGGCTGCGCCCTGATTGCCCAGCGGACGACCAGCACGCTCGTACTCGTTGATCGCCAGCCCCTAGCCGAGCAGTGGCGCGAGCGCCTGCAGGAGCATCTCGGTCTCAAACGCCGCCAGATCGGCACGCTCGGTGGCGGAGCTGGCCGTCTGCGGGGCGTCGTCGATGTCGCGATGGTGCAGTCGCTGGCGCGCCGGGAGGACATCCGCGAACTGACCTCTGGATATGGGTTCGTGATCGTCGACGAATGCCACC
>PMNU01000134.1 GCA_003165675.1 Chloroflexota bacterium | reverse complement strand
TCGCGGCGCAGCAACCTACCGGGCTCCGCTTCGCCGATCAGCGCCACGTTGATTACGAGCGGCCCCGACGTCCGAACGGTGTCGCCACCTACGACGCGCGTCCCGGTGAGTCGGGCCAGCTCGCTCAGACCCTCGTACATCTCCTCGACGAGCGCCTGCTGACCCGGCAGCAGCGCCACCGAAACGAGGGCCCGCCCCGGTGTGGCTCCCATCGCCGCAAGGTCGGACAGGTTGACCGCCAGAGACTTCCAGCCCAGATCGCGCGGCGACGTCCAGTCGAGGCGGAAGTGAACGCCCTCCACGAGCATGTCGGTCGTGGCCACGACCAGCGCGCCGGGATTGGCCGACCACGCCGCCGCATCATCGCCGATTCCCAGCCCTTCGCCGAACGGATCCAGATGGCCGACCAGGGCCGCGATCAGCTCGAACTCGCCGACGCCGCTCTTTGGGCCACTCATTGCGTCACTCCCCGCCGCGCTGCCGCTGCTCTCACGGCCTCGAGCAACACGGCCGTCGCACGGCCCGGATCGGGCGCCAAGGTTATGGCACTGATGACCGCCACCACGTCAGCCCCTGCCAGCACAGCTCGACCAGCGTTCTGAGCGGTGATTCCGCCAATGGCCACGATCGGCGCCCTACCGCCCGCGGGTGCCCGCATTGCCCGGGCGTCCGCGGCCAGCCGCGCCGTCTCGAGAAGCCGCAACCCGGTCGGGGTTGCGTCCGACTTGGAGCCCGTCGGATAGATGGCGCCTACGCCCAGGTAATCGACCGTGGCCGCATCGGGCGCGGCCAGCTGCGCGGCGTCCGTGATCGACAGCCCGATGAGGAGGGCCTCGCCCAGCAGTCGTCTAGCCTCGGCGACGGGGACGTCCTCCTGGCCCAGGTGGACCCCGTCGGCCTGGGCCGCCAGTGCGATGTCGATTCGGTCGTTCACGATCAGGAGCGCGTCGTGCCGGCGCGTGAGCCGGCGCACGGCCAGAGCGATCTCCAGAGCGCGACGAGCGGATCCGCCCTTCTCGCGAACCTGAACGGCTCGGACTCCGTTTGCGAGGGCCGCTTCGACGATCTCCTCCGACCGTCGGTCGGCACTGAGCGACTCCTCGGTCACGAGGTAGACGCCCGCCCCCCGAAGGATCTCGCGGCGTCGCGCCCGCTCGCGTGCGCCTTCGGTGGGACCGCCGCCGTCGATCGTGCCGCCGCCGCCGTCGATCGGTCGGCTCCGAGCCTCGGTCCCGTTCTCGGCCGCGCCGGTCGCCTCCTCCGTCATGCCGCCTCCGTCTCCCGGACCGACGCCCTGGTGCGAGCCAGAATCGTGGCCTCGTCCAGCGCCGCAACCGCGTCCATGAGCTGCCCGCGGAAGGTGCCCGGCCCAGTGCTGCGCTCCGCGGCCAGCTCACCGGCAATCCCGAACGCGATCGTCGCCTCGAGACCGGCCAGGAACGGATCGGGCTCCACGGCCAGGAAAGCGCCGACGATTGCCGTCGCCATACAGCCGGAGCCCGTTATGCGGCTCATCATCGAGTGTCCGTTGTGGACCTCGGCCTCACGGGTAGCGTCGGCCACGTAGTCCACCGCCCCGCTGACGACCGCCGCTCCCCCGAAGCGGATTGCGGTCAGCCTCGCGGCCGAGACGGGGTCCCCGGTGGCAACCGAATCCACGCCTCGTATTCTTGCCTCCAGTCCGGCGATTGTGGCCAGCTCGGCCGCGTTGCCGCGAACCACAGCCACCTGCACGGCGGAGCGGATCCGTTCCGTCGTCGCCGTCCGGAACCCCGTTGCCCCCGCCCCGACCGGGTCGAGCACGACGGGAATGTGGCGAGCGTTGGCCTCCTCGCCGGCGGCCAGCATCGCTTCGATCCAGCGCTCTTCGAGCGTCCCGATGTTGAGGACAAGAGCGCTCGCGTACGACACCATCTCGCGGATCTCTTCGATGGCGTGGGCCATGACCGGCGACGCGCCGATCGCCAGCAGCACGTTGGCCGTGTCGTTCATGACGACGAAGTTGGTGATGTTGTGGATGAGCGGCGTTCTCTCGCGGATGCGGGCGAGGGATTGCGCGGTCAACTCGGCCAGGTCCAGCTCAGCCATTGGACGACCTCCAAAAATGGTTCACCGGCCCGTGTCCGGCGCCGAGCGGCTCGGCCTGCTCGATTGCTCCCTGCAGAAAGGCGCGCGCCTCCCGTGCCGCCGCGAGTGGCTCCATCCCGCGGGCCAGGCAGGCGGCGATGGCCGCCGAGAACGTGCAGCCGGTGCCGTGCGTGTGAGGCGTCCCGATTCGCATGCCCGAAAGAATCTCGAAAGCCCTCCCGTCGAAGACCAGATCGTCGGACCGCTCGCCGTCGAGGTGGCCGCCCTTCACGATGACCATCGCCGGTCCCAGGGCGTGGATGCGCCGAGCCGCCTCCCGAGCCGAGACGGCGTCCCGCACCTCGACTCCCGCCAGAACCGTTGCCTCGGGGGCGTTGGGCGTGACCACCGTCGCCATCGGCAGGAGCAGTTCGATCAGGGCCTGCACTGCTTCGGGACGCAGCAGCGCGTCGCCGCTCTTGGCGATCATCACGGGATCCACGACCAGCGCCGCGACCGAGTGGGCGCGCAGTCGGTCCGCCACGGCCTCAATGATCGGCGTGCTCGAAAGCATCCCAGTCTTGACCGCATCGGCTCCAATGTCCTCGAGAACGGCGTCGATCTGGGCGGCTACGACATCCGGCGGAACCTCATGAATGGCACGCACACCGAGCGTGTTCTGGGCCGTGATCGCCGTGATTGCCGAGGCCCCGTAGACGCCGAATGCCGTGAACGTCTTGAGATCGGCCTGGATGCCGGCGCCGCCCCCCGAATCGGAGCCTGCAATCGTCAGCGCCCGCGGACGCCGGGNNCGCGTGGCGGCGCCACGGCCGATTGATCAGCCTCTCTCACCGTGGACCAATCCAATACTTCTTCGACCTCTGAAGACACAAATCGCCGCGCTCCGCTGGGGGGTGCGGCGAGGAGTGGTCTGCCTGCTTCCTTCGCTGGTATTGCCCAGATCAGGTACGGCGGGTCTGCGGCGCTAGCCGCACTCTCAGCGCTTGTGGCGCTCCCCGGAGGCGTATTCGGTTGATCGCATCCTATCACCGGCCGCTCGGGCACGGTCCGGCCTGGATCTGCCCATCCCACCCAACGAGCGACGCAGCCACCCTGGAAACTAGCGCGACCGGGCCCTGTTAGCCTGAGCGCATGAACGCCATCCCAAGTGTGGGCGAGCTCGCCCCCGAGTTCCAGCTCCACGACGACGAGGGGCGGCCGCACCGCCTCTCCGACCGGCGTGGCCATTTCACAGTCGTCTACTTCTACCCGGCCGACGACACGCCCGGCTGCACCAAGGAGGCATGCTCGTTTCGAGACAACGATGCCGCATTCAAGGAAGCCGACACTGAGGTCTGGGGCCTGAGTCCCCAGGGTCCCGCCAGCAAGGCCGCGTTTCGAGCCAAGTACGGGCTGCCGTTCACGCTGCTGGCCGACGAGAACCACGCCGTCGCCGAGTCGTACGCCGCCTGGGGCGAGAAGAAGAACTACGGCAAGACCTACTGGGGCATCGTGCGATCGAGCTTCCTCGTTGGGCCGGATGGCCGAATCGCCCGCGTGTGGCCCAGGGTGAAGCCGGAAGATCACGCTGTCGAAGTCCTGGCAGCTCTGCGAGAGGTCCGCGCGACGCTGGCCTGACCGGCTCTCGCGCTCACGCCGGCGTTGCGGCTGAGCCCGCGGTGGGCACGGAAGAAGCCGGCGGCTCCTCTCTTTCGGTCGTGTACAGTGCCGGGCAGACAGAGAGGCCTCGCCCGTGGGGGGAGACGAGCGAAGCCTCGGCCGGCATGATAACTCCGCAGCGCAAGACGCGAAGGGCCATTCGGAGCGGCGCAACAGGTCATTCGTGGACGCCGCCCGCCGGCAAACGAGGTTCCCGCACCAGGCAGTCAAGGCGAAGAGATGACGGACGAGACGGCGACCGCGCATACGTGGCGACCGAAGCGATTCATGGTCATAGTTGGCCATCCCGACGATGCCGACTTTGGGCCGGCGGGCGCCGCAGCGGCCTGGATCGACGCCGGCGCCGAAGGCTGGCTGGTCTGCTGCACATCGGGTGACGCGGGCGGCGAGGACCCCACGCTCGATCCCATGGATCTGGCGCGGGCCCGCGAGGAGGAGCAGCGGCGAGCGGCCGAGATCGTCGGCTATTCAGGCGTTACGTTCCTTCACCAACCCGACGGAAACCTGGTCAACGACCTGCCCCTGCGCGAGATGCTCGTGCGGGAGATTCGGACCTTCAAGCCCGACGCCGTCTGCTGCGGCGATCCCGAGGTCGTGATCCACGACGGTGGCGGGATCAACCACACCGACCATCGAGCCGCCGCGATGGCTGCCGTCGATGCCGTCTACCCCGCCGCACGCAACCCGATGGCGTTCCCACGGCTGGCCATGAATGGCTTGCCGGCGTTCCGCGTCCGGCGGCTGTACCTCATGTGGTCGAACCAGCCCGACGCCTGGATCGACGTCACGGCCACCGTCGACCGCAAGATCGAGGCTCTGCGATCGCACGCCAGCCAGCTACACGACCCCGAGGCGGTCTTTGCCCGAGTCCGCGGCCGAATGCGCGAGCAGGGCGCCGCCATCGGCGTAGCGGCGGCCGAGGGCTATCGCCTGGTGGTGATTGAGCAGGATCCCGCCGACACCGCCGAGGCGGAGAAGGCCTGACCGCCGGAACCAGGGACTTGTCAGGACACGCCCGGGCGCGCGGGGCCGGCGGCTGCGGTTCTCCCGATCTCAGCCCGGCTCCGTCAAAGGACCCGTCGAGAAGAGCATGGGTCGAACGGTCGGCCAGTCGTTCCAGAGGTCGGCGAGCAACTCCGCCCTCCGGCCGAGCAGCGTCACGAGCTCGCCAAGTGTGAGAGCCGGTGCGCGAGAGGCGATGAACGCGTCGCCGGAGACGCCGATCCCGCGCAGGAGTTGCGCCGCCTCGTCCGACGTAGGCCAGTAACGGACCCTGACCGGTACCAGCCCGGCTTGACCGACGGCCAGGGCGAGGTCCCGCCGAATCGGGACGCGGTCATCGGCAAACCCTCCGAAGCCGTCATACCGGAAGCCGAGCGCGGCCAGGCCGCGCGCAATCTCTCGAGACTCCTCGGGGCTGAACTGGCTCCAGAACGGGCTGTCTGGCGGGAACTCGAAGAAGCCCGCGTCAATGGCGGCCGCCTCGACCGCGTCCACGAAGGTCGAGAGAAGCATCTGCCAGCGCCTGCGGGCCGCAGGATCATCTCCGGCCAGCCGGCCCACGAGTGCGTCCACGGTTGCGCGATCTCGGCGAATCAGGCGAACAATGGCCTGGGGCTGGGGCGCCCGGATGTCGATGATCAGCCATTCCGTCGAGGGCGGGCCCGCGACGGCAGGAGGACCGGCAGGCACGTCCGGCGCACGCAGGTCTGGCGCAGGCTCGTGCGGCTCATGGCTCGAGGCGGACGGAAGGATCGGCGCTGACGACTCGGGCGCTGCCTCAAACTCGGACGCCGACTCAGACACGGTCGACTCGGACGCCGACTCAGACACGGGTGCCTGGGGCAATTCGGGGACGGTCGGGGGGTTCGCGACCGAAACCTCGATGACCTCCGCTGGCTGGGCGGCCTCCATGGCGGCGCGCGCGGCGCGACACGCCTCTATAGCAGCAGCTGCCATCGTCGCGCTTGTCTCCGCCGTGTCGGATAGCCTTGTTAGCGCGGCCAGCCGCTCGTCGGCCGCCTCACGCTCGTTGTTCAGGCGCACCTGCGTCATGCGGCTCTCACCGTTGACCTTGTTGATCTCGGTCAACCAGGCGCCGACGGCGGCCTCCACCTGGCCCCGGGTTCGCGCCTTGTCCACAGCCATCCGGAAGGCGCGATGAGCCGCCTCCTTGGCCGCCTGCATGGCTACGTCATCGATGGCGGCCTGCGCTTCGGCGACAGCGGCGGCCTGCTCCTCAAAGAGCCGCCTGGCCTCGACGACTCGTACCGCGGCCGCCTCGGCCTCCTTGACGGCCATCTCGGCGAATCCGCAGCGGATCTCGACCAGCCGCTGTCCGCTGGGCGGTTCGACGGACGCCTCGTCTACCGACGTCGGCTTGCCGTCCATGCCATGGGAATTGCCCGGTTCGGCGCTCAACTGAAAGGCCACTCCATCGACCCGAGGCGATCGAGACCCGATCCTGACTCATCCACCTCGACACAGCCACCGGTCATCTTACGCAGACGATTACGGGGCGATACCCGAGACAGGAGAACCACTCGTTTGCAGGTAGCTTCGCGATGACGACCGAAACGAGCGCCTTGAGGATTGCGATCAACTCTTTGGGGCCGCAGCAGCGCGTCTGCCGCGGTTGGTGCGCCGTTCAGGTGTGAGCAAACCGACCAGGAATCCATCCCCGTGCTTTCGCACTGCAATCTCGACATTGGCCTCGGAGGCAACGCGCAGGAGACGTTGTCGAATGGTGATCGGTTTCTCTTTTGCATCGAGCCGGACTTCGAATACCTGCTCCGGTCCTTTGAGCTGACCGATGAGCCTCTTGAACTGACGGTGCTGTTGCTCACGCTCGCGCGCAGCGGGGCTCAGTTCACGGGGCCGCTGGCTCCCTTTGTCCATCAGCGCCGGGTCTGTCTTCCTGACTGTGACCATCTTGTTCCTCCCTCGCTCAGTCAGAATCGGTGACATCGTGGGCCGCCCGATCTGTGAGCGATCGCGCATCGACTATACGCCATTCGTGTTACGTGACGAGATTCGTATTTGGGGCGATTTCGGCCATTAGGTCTCGGAAGTGTGGACGGAGGACGGCGAACGGCACTGAGCTCTCGCTCAGCCGGCGGGCCTTCCGCGCAGCATCTTCCGAAGGCATCGCGCTGGACGGCGATGCGCTCTCCCGGGCCCATCCGCCTGTGAGCGATCGCAATGCGCCCAGTAACGGGCGCAAGTTGCGGTGGGCGAGCCACGTCCCATCCGGGTGGGCGCAGCCCGCCCTCCGGGGGCGTCCGCCGCGACACACCGGCCGTGCCCGGCTAGACTTCGCTAGCGTCCTGCCTGAGTGGACGCCTTGCGTCCCGGCAGACGCGCGGCGTCCTTGCCGGACGCTATTGCCCTGAATGGGCCGACCCACGACGCGTACCGCAGGTGATATCGCTATGAAAGTTGGCGTCGCCAAGGAGACCGCACCGGAGGAGCGCCGCGTCGCGCTGGCCCCCGACGCGATCGAAAAGCTGCGGGCCGCCAATTTGAGTGTGCTCGTCGAGCGCGGTGCCGGCGCCGGCGCCTCCTTTCCGGACACTGACTATGCAGAGGCCGGGGCCAGGATCGTTCCCACCACGAGCCTCTACTCGCAATCCGATGTGATCCTGCGTATCCACCGCCCATCTCCGGCGGAGCTGAAGCTGTGTCATCCGGACCAGGTCATCATCGGCATGCTTGCGCCTCTGCTAGATCCCGCGGCGATGGCCGAGCTTGCCCGCCTGCACCTGACGGCGATCAGCCTCGACGCCATACCCCGGACGCTGAGCCGGTCGCAGAGCATGGACGCCCTATCGTCGCAGGCCAACGTGGCCGGCTACAAGGCGGTCCTCGTCGCCGCCGAGGCGTTCGGGCGCTACTTTCCGCTGTTGACAACACCAGCCGGCACGGCCAGACCGGCCAACGTTCTGGTCCTGGGCGTTGGCGTGGCCGGCCTCCAGGCCATCGCCACGGCCCGCCGGCTCGGCGCGCAGGTCAAGGCCTACGACGTGCGGCCCGAGACCCGTGAGCAGGCCGAGTCCCTGGGCGCCCAGTTCATCGTCCTGAACTCGGCAATCGACGGCGCCGGCCAGGGCGGCTACGCACGAGCTTTGACGCCCCAGGAGCAAGCCGCCCAGCAAGACGAACTCAACGACATAATCGCATCCCACGACGTGGTCATCACTACCGCCCAGGTCCCCGGACGACGACCGCCGGTCCTCGTCACGGCGAACGCGGTCGAGTGCATGAAGGCCGGTTCCATCATCGTCGACATGGCCGCCAGCGACCTCGGCGGCAACTGCGAACTGTCCAAGCCCGGCAAGGTGACGACCACACAAAACGGCGTCGCAATTCACGCTCCGCTCAACCTGCCGGCCTCGATGCCGACCGGCGCCAGCGCGTTCTACTCACGCAACATCAGCAACCTGCTGCTCAACTTCGTCACGCTGGGCGAGCTTCGGTACGACTTCGAGGACGAGATCACGGCCGCTACCGTTATCACATACGGAGGCAAGGTGGTCCAGGAGGCCACCAGGAAGCTCCTACAGCCCGCATCGCGGGGAGGTGCCAAGGCATGAACGTCAGCACGCTCATCGACTCCCTGACGGTCTTCGTCCTGGCAATCCTGCTCGGTTTCGAAGTCATCAGCAGAGTTCCGGCCACGCTTCACACACCGCTGATGTCGGGCACGAACTCGATTCACGGCATCGTTCTGGTGGGCGCCATCGGGCTTGCCGCGACGGCCGACAGCGCCCCGACGGCTATCCTGGCGTTCGTCGCCATGGCCTTCGCCGGCGCGAACGTCGTCGGCGGCTACTGGGTCACCGACCGGATGCTCCAGATGTTCAAACGGCGGCCGGCTCCAAACATCGACAAGGTCGCGCGGTGACGAGGGGATCGCGATGAACGCCACCAACGTCGGCTACCTGGTACAGCTCGCCTTCATCGTCGGGGCGGCTCTCTTCGTCATAGGCCTGCATCTCATGAACTCGCCCGCGACCGCTCGGACCGGCAATCGCCTGTCTGCCGTGGGCATGATCGTCGCCATCTCGGCCGAGGTCGTCTTCGTCGCTCAGAATGGGATGGGGCTCGGCAACTGGGCGATCATCATCGCCGGCCTGGCGCTCGGCGGGGGCCTGGGCCTGAGGATGGCCAGGACCGTCGCCATGACCTCCATGCCTCAGCTGGTGTCGCTCTTCAACGCCGTCGGCGGCGGCGCGGCAGCCCTGCTGGCCCTCAGCGATTTCATCGCCCTCGACGGACATCGCGTCCTGGCCGGCGGCGCTCCGGGCCTCGACGGCTGGCGGACGCTCTTCATCCTAGCGGACGTCATCGTCGGCTCGGTGACCTTCACCGGCTCCCTCATTGCGTCGGCCAAGCTGATGGGCCTCATCAGGGGCCGGCCCATCCTGCTTCCCGGCGGCCGGGTGCTGTCCTGGTTCGGGATCGTCTGCGGCCTGAGCGTCTCGATCGTGCTCGTCCTCGCCGGCGCGGGCATCGTCACCTACGACACGGGCGTTCTCTACGTGCTCTTGCTCGTGGCCCTGGCGTGCGCACTCGCCTTCGGCGTGCTGATGGTCCTTCCGATCGGCGGCGCCGACATGCCGGTCGTGATATCGCTGCTTAACGCCTTCACCGGCACGGCCGTCTCGATGGCCGGCTTCGTGGTCGGCAATGTCATCCTGATCGTTGCCGGCGCCCTGGTCGGCGCCTCTGGTGCGATTCTGACCAGACTGATGGCCGGCGCCATGAACCGGTCCATCGCCAACATCCTCGTCGGCGGCTTCGGATCTGAAGAGGGCACGCAGTCCGCGCTCACGGGCGTGGGCGGCTCGGTCCGCGAGGTCTCGGTCGACGATGCGGCCATCCAGCTCGCCTACGCCAGCAAGGTCGTCATCGTCCCTGGCTACGGCCTGGCTGTCGCCCAGGCGCAGCACGGCGTTCGGGAGCTGGCGGACCTGCTCGAAGCACGCGGCATCGACGTTTCGTACGCCATCCATCCAGTGGCCGGCCGCATGCCGGGCCACATGAACGTGCTGCTGGCCGAGGCCAACGTGCCCTATCCGCAGCTCAAGGAGATGGACGACATCAACCCGGAGTTCGAACGTACGGACGTCGCCCTGGTCGTTGGCGCCAACGACGTTACCAACCCAGCCGCCCGAACCGACCGCTCCAGTCCGATTTACGGCATGCCCATCCTCGACGTGGACCGAGCCCGGTCGATCATCGTCCTGAAGCGATCGATGGGCCGCGGCTACGCCGGCATCGACAACCCTCTCTACATCAACCCAAAAACGGGGATGTACTTCGCCGACGCGAAGCGCGGTTTGCAGGAACTCGTGGCGGCCGTCAAGGCCCTCTAGGGAGTCCGCGGTCCGACCTTCCCGCAAATCGAGCACGGCGCCCTGGGATTAGGCGCGCCCGCCGGGCCTGTGTTGGCGATTCATGTGCTCATTCGCCCGTCCCGCGTCGGCCCGACCTGGGTCACGGCCATGATCGAGGACGTAACGGAGGCACGGCGCGCCGAAGCCGCCATCGGCGAAAGGAACGCCTTCATCGAGAGGATCATCGCCAGCGCCGGCGAGGGGCCGATCGTCTACGACCGCTACCTTCGGTGCGGGCTCGCCATCCGATAGTGCTGGGGTGCCATAGTACCCATGGGCGATTGAGAATGGCACGGCGCCAGAGTTACGTTGGCACCGCCACACGCGGGCTACGCGTCGGTATTGGGGTAGTGGAGATCAAGGAGTCGACCGTGGTATTCAACGCCCTGGCTCCGATCCTCCTGGCGATTGTCGTAATCATCCAGGGCAAGCGCTGGTAGACCGGACCCGTCGCAAGAAACCCGGACTCGAATGTCCGGGTTTCTTCATGTATGGGACGTGAAGGCGCCCGCCCGGACTCGCTCTACTCTCGGTCGGTCATGCCAAGACGAATGGCCGCGGCGGCAGCCTCGACGCGGCCGGAGACCCCCATCTTGGTCAGGATGTTGCTGACGTGAACGGCCACAGTCTTGCGAGTGATGAAGAGGCGCCGGCCGATCTCCGGATTGCTGCGGCCCTCGGCGATGAGAGCCAGCACTTCCAGCTCGCGCTTGCTGAGGCCGAAGTCGTGCTGCGGCGGCCGGCCCGATGGGGACACGAAGTCGGCGACGAGGCCCGCCTCCGACCGAGCGCCGGAGCTGGCCCCCCTGCCGGTCCCGTGACCGGCTGATGGCGCGGCCTCGGCCGGCGTCCGCACCGTAGCGGCCCCGCGTCCGGCGGGTCTAGCCGAGGGCGCGGGAGGCTCCAGCCGGCCCTCGAGCGCCGCCTCAATCTGCCTGGGGAGCGGCAGCATAGCCCGTCGCGACAGTTCGGCGACGGCTCGCAGGAGCGGCCATGCCCCGAGCTTGAACGCCGCCTCCGCAGCCGCCGTCAGAGGCTCGCGGGCCACTGTCCGTGTGGAACGGCCCTTAGCCTGATCGAGAAGCGCCTCGGCCTCACGCCAGTTCGCCCGAGCTGCCTGGTACGGATCGCCGAGCTCGGCCCATTCGAGGGCGAGCTGTTTCCACGTGGCCGGATCGTCGCGGCCCTCGACGCGGGCCCGGAACGCGCGGGCCGTCCTGACGGCGAGATCCGCCTGACGCCGCGAACCCGTCTTGGATGAGACACCGCAAGCGCGAACCACGGCCTCGGCCCGGAGGACGACTGGCAGGCTCCGCTCGCGCGCCGCGGCCAGCGCGGCGAAGTCGCGCCGACGGTGGGCATCCTGAGCGATGGCGGCATCCACCTCCAGGAAGGTGGCCGCCATCCGGGCCATGAGCAGCCAGTCTTCAGTGTCGCTGACCCGGAGCCAGCCTCGATCCGCGGCTTTGTGGGCGTCGACCAGGTCTTCCTGCCAGAGCGCGTACTCCGCCGCAGCTTGTTGAGCTGGAACGGAGAACTGCGGGTCCTGGACCGTCTCGATGGCCAGCAGGACCTGGCCCAGGCGTCGCCCCGCCGTCTCGCCGGCGCCCATGGCCACTTCGAGCGTTGCCAGAGCAAGAAGTGGCGGGAGGAACCAGATGCCCACCGGGTTCCAGCTCAGGGCGTCGAGGCAGAGCCGGCGGCACTCCGGCCAGCGGCCCAGGAAGTACAGCGAGTCGGCGGCGTTGGCCCGCAGGAAATTCCCGTAGACCGTGGCTTGCCCGGCTCTTTCGGCCTCGGCGATGCCCTCGTAGGCGATGGCGATGCCCTCATCGCGACGGCCCAGCAGGTCGAGAACGGTGGTCAGGTTCGCGTAGACACGGAAGAGATCGTCGAGACTGCCGAACTCCGCCGCCTGGTCGCGAGTCTGGCGCAGCTTCCACACGGCGGGCTCGGGGTCTTCGCCCCAGGCATCGGCAACGGCCAGAGTGCAAGTCGCGTGAAGCGCCTCCCGGCGAGCCTCCTCGCCGACGGCAGTCGCAACCTCCACGGCCTCCTGAGCATAGCGCTTCGCCTCGGAGAAGACGCCCTCCAGCATGCGGAACTGGGCGAGCGAAGCGAGCACTCTCGCTCGGGCCGGCGTCGGTTCCGGTGGGACCAGGTCCACGGCCCGGCGGTATGCAGCCAGCGATCCCTCATGGTCTCCCGACGCGCGCCGGTACCGACCGAGCTGGTCCATGACCAGGCCGAGGGCGAGCCGCTCGTGGGGATCGTCGAGAGCGGCGGCTGCTGCCTCTGCGTAGGCCGTCGCTCGAGCCGGATCGCCGGCGGCAAATGCGGCCTCGGCGGCCCGAACATAGAGGTCCGAGAGACGGGCCACGGTCTCGTCCGGTCGAACGATCTCGTACAGGCTGAGCGCACATTCATAGTGGGCCAGTGCGTCGGCCCCGGCATCCAGGCCTTCGGCCGCAGCCGCCGCGTCAAGCGCCGCAGTCTCCGCCTTTGCCAGCTCGTGAGCCGCCAGGTGGTGCTTCAAGGCAGTGGCCGGCTGCGGCTCCGGTTCGGCGCCCCGGGCGGCGGCCAGGGCCGCATGGTAGCGGCGACGCGTCCCCGGCAGCAGATCAGTGGCGATGGCCTCGGCGATCAATTCGTGCCGGAAACCGATCAGCCGCTCGCCGGAGGCGTGCTCGGCGGTCTCCACGTCGCGCGTCTGCAGCCCGCCACGTCCCTCCCGGCCGGGCCCGTTACCGTGTTCGCGGCGCGAGCCGGGCCGCCCATAGCGTGCCTCGACCGGGTCCTCTCGTACCCGCCCGGCGTCCCTGCCGTCGGGGCCTTCGGCGCGCGCTCCACGGGGCCCATCGAGCGCCTCGATCAAGAAGTGGTGCTCGAGCGCCTCGGCTACACCTGTCGTGATATCCGATTCCAGGACATCGCCGCGGTGCGCTCCGGAGGGGGACCGTGGTGGGCGGGCCGGCGATCGGGCCTCGAATTCGGCCGCCATTCGCAGGAGCGTCGGCAGCGAGACCATCGACCCCGCCAGCGACAGAAGTCGCAGGACTCGACGGCACTCCGGCGAGCGGAGCGACGCCCGGGCCGTGACCAGCCGGTCGAAGGTAGCCGCCAGCGAGACGCCGAGCAACTCCCGGCGGGCGGCAAGCAGCTCTTCGGCGATCAGAGGGTTGCCGCGCGAGCGCTCGGCCACCAGCAGGAGGGTGGTCGAGGACGGCCGCCCGCCTTCGATCGCCTCGATCAGCTGGGCGAGCTCGGCTCGCTCCAGCGGAGGCAGTTCGGAGTTCGTGACTGCGGGCGACGCGGCCAGCGTTGTGAGAGTCGTCTGCAGTGGATCGAAGCGGAGCAGCCGGTCGGGCTGGTAGGTGACGATGACCATGACGCGCTGACCGCGGGTCACGCGCGCCAGGAACGTGACCAGTCCGCGTGTCGCGGCATCGGCGTGGTGGAGGTCCTCCAGCAGCAGGGCAACGGGCTGGCGCTCGCCGAGCCGCTCCAGCAGCCCCAGCACGGCCTCGAACATTCGCGCCTCACGCCACTCGGTCGCGGCTACCCGGGGCCTGTCGGGCAGCAGCTCCAGCTCCTCCAGGCGTCCGCGGAGGCCCGGCACCAGTCTGGCGATGGCGTCACCGGTCGGACCGATCAGAGACACGAGCGTGTCATCGGGCATTGGCGCGAGCAGATGCTCAAGCGCGGCGGTCACAGGCGCATAGGGAACGCCCGACGTGGCCGGCAGCGCGACGCCGTGCACGGCCGCGAACGGCTCCGCCAGCGCCCCGATTCGGCGCCGCGTCTCGGCGAGGAGCCGGCTCAGTCCGAGACCCGCCGTCCCCGACAGCACGAGCGCGTTGGGCGTGCCATCGACGGCCTTCTGGAGCCCAACGGCCACGCGTTCCAGTTCACGCTCACGACCGACGAACCGGTCGCTCCAGAGCGGCCGGCGCGGCGAGTGTCCGTCGAAGCTGCGGTCGGCGCCGCTTCGGTCGTGGCCTGGCGTGATCATGTGTCGAGGTCCCAGAGCCGGCGCTGCACAGCGCAGCACCCTGTTCCCCCCTCAACAGGACAAGGGTAACCCGATAGCGCGCCCGAGCGGGGGGCCATTTCGTACCAGTGGCGGCCACCGATCCTGCGGTATACGAAGGGTCGACCACACGTGCCGCCGAGTCGTACCTCCGTGTCGCCGGGGGATCGCCGCGGCTAAGCTCAACGCATGAGCCCCGTGCACCCGGACAACACCCTCAACGAGCTCTCGGGCGAGGAGTGGCTGTACTTCACCAAGTCGGTGTGGGGGACAGCCTATCCGTCCGAGCTCGGCCACTCCGTTCGAAAGCAGCACGGCGCCAACAAGCCGCCGAGGCTGATGGCGCGTCTGATCGAGTTCTTCACCGTGACGGGCGAGTTGGTCCTCGATCCGTTCGCCGGCGTCGGCGGGACTCTGCTCGGCGCGGCCATTGCCCGCGGCCCCAGACGCGCTCTGGGCTTTGAGATCGAGCCGCGCTGGGTCGAGATCTACCGGAAGCTGGTCGGCGACCTGGCAGCCGAACGCGACGGCCGCGGTCCACTGCTGGCGGACATGGGCCCGTCCGATCCGGGCGGCCAGCGGGCATTCGACGCGTCCGGGCTGGAGATGCGCCTGGGCGACTCGTTGGTCCTGCTGCCGCAGCTCGAGCCAGAGAGCGTGGACTTCGTCGCCACCGACCCGCCCTACAACATCCAGCTGCC
>PMNU01000034.1 GCA_003165675.1 Chloroflexota bacterium | reverse complement strand
CAGACGACGATCCGGTCGTTCTCACCGTCCATCTCAAGATGACCGGCCAGCTCTTCGTGGTGCCGGCCGACACGCCGCGGGACCGCCACGTCCACCTCGTTCTGTCGCTGGCCGACGGCCGCGAACTGCGCTTCCGAGACATGCGAAAGTTCGGGCGGATCGGCCTGTACCGGCGGGACGAAGCCACCGGCGAGCCCGTGACGGGCGAGGCGCCCCGCGTTCTCGCAACCGGCGCCGAGCCGTTGGCGGCCGACTTCACGGCGGGGCGTCTGGCTGAGATGCTCTCCCATCGCCGGGGCCGACTCAAGACGCTGCTGATCAACCAGGACTTCCTTGCGGGAGTGGGCAACATCTACGCCGACGAAACCCTCTGGAGAGCGAGGCTCCACCCGCTGCGCGACGCTCAAACGCTCAGGCGAGACGGCGTGCGCCGTCTCCACAAGGCGCTGCGCGACGTGCTGGCCGAAGCGGTCGAACGGCGGGGCAGTTCGGTCGACGACTACACCGCGCCCGGAGGCGACGGCTCGATGCAGGACCATCTCCGGGTGTACCAGCGGGCAGGCGAGCCGTGCGATCGATGCGGGCGACCGATCCGCCGGATCGCCGTGGGCGGGCGATCGACGCATTTCTGCAGCTGGTGTCAGAGGCTGCCGGCCGAGCAGCGGGCGGCCGCGGCGAGACTTCTAAAGGGCGCGGCTAGTGGCTGGACCCGTCGAGGTCCCCGCTGGACGGAGCTCGAAGGCGAAGGCGCCCTCGGGCGCACGCGTGACGAAGACGCGCGGGTCGCGGACCGGGCCGGGGACCGTACGCGGCGCCTCGACGCCCTGCAGAAGGCCGCGGCCGCTCGCCGCGCCGCCGCCCGCGTCGGAGGACCCGCCTGATGTCGATCGTCCGACTCGCCGGGGTCGTGAGAGAGGTCGGGGACTTCGTCATCCTCGACCACGTGGACGCCTCGATTTCCGCCGGCGATCGCATCGGCCTCGTCGGCCCGAACGGCGCCGGTAAAACGACCCTGCTTCGACTCGTGGCCGGCCTCGACGAGCCCGACGGCGGAGAGGTCCACCGTAAACGGGGGCTCACCGTCGCCTTGCTGCCGCAGGAAGCCCACGTCGACTCGGACTTCATCGAGGCGGCCAGCCTGAGGCTGGCCGTGCGGGCCGGAGCGGTGCGGCTGGAAGAACTGGAAGCCAGCCTCCGGAGGCTCGAGCACGAAGGCCGGGTGACCGAACCGGAGTACGAGAACCTGCAGCACGAGTTCGCGGTCAAGGATGGCTACGCGCTCGACCAGCGGGTCGAGGCGGCGCTGTCCGGCCTCGGCTTCGAGCGGCGCGAGTGGGATCGACCTCCGACCTTCCTGTCCGGCGGCGAACAGACTCGAGCCGTCCTGGCCAGGCTGCTGCTCGCCGATCCGGAGCTGCTGCTGCTTGACGAGCCGACGAACCACCTCGACCTCGGCGCCCTGGAGTGGCTGGAGGACCACCTCGGGCGGCGCCACGGCAGCCTGGTCGTCGCTTCGCACGACCGAGCCTTTCTGGATGCCACCGTGACTCGTGTCTGGGAGTTGCGCGATCGACAGCTCACGCCGTTTCGGGGCAGCTACGCATCCTACGCGCGCCAGCGCGAGGAGCGCGACCTGCGCGCGACCGCCGAAGCCGAGGCTCGCGCCGGCCAGATCGCCCGCGAGCAGGAGCTGGTTCAGCAGTACCGCCACCAGCGCAAGCACGGCAAGATGCACGAGCATGAGGCCAGGCTCGAGGCGCTGCAACCTCCCGAGAAACGGAAGTCGGAGGCTCGGCTGAAGCTGCCGACGGAGGCGCTTGCCGGCGGCGCGCCGGCTCGATCGTACGAGTCGGTAGTTCGGGCCGAGGAGCTGGTCGTCGGGTACAGGGCCGTCCGATCGAGCGCGGCCCATGGAACCAACGGGGAGCCCGCCGAGACGCCCGTGGCCCGCGTACCGTGGCTGGAACTCAGACGCGGCGATCGCATCGGCATCGTGGGCCCGAACGGCGCCGGCAAGACCACGCTGCTGCGCACGATCGCCGGGGAGCTGACGCCGCTGGACGGCGCCCTGGACCTTGGTCGCAACGTCCAGCTNNCGGCGGCGCGGGGCCACCTGGCCCGCTTCCTGTTCCGGGGCGACGACGTGTTCAAGGAAGTCTCGGCTCTCTCTGGCGGGGAGCGCTCGCGGCTGGAGCTGGCGCTGCTCTTCCTGCTGCCGGCCAACCTGCTCCTGCTCGACGAGCCCACGAACCATCTCGACATCCCGGCCCGGGAGGCCCTCGAGGCCTTCATGGCGGGCACGGACGCGACGCTGCTGGTCGTCAGCCACGACCGTCGCCTCCTGGAGAAGGTCTGCGGGTCCCTGTGGGTGGTCGACGACGGCGTGGCGGTGCCGTTCGACGGTGGCTATCGCGCCTGGCGGACCGCAATGGCGGACGGCTGGACGGTGAAGGCGGCCGCCGAAAGGGAGGCGGTACGTTTTCACGGCGGTCGCGCGCGGGAAACCGGCGGGCGTCGGCCGGGGGTCGCGGTCGGGACTTCGAGTCCTGGGCCTCGTTCGCGATCCTCGAGACCCGTCGCTTCTTCACCGGGGAGCGGCCGGACAACGTCGGCGGGTGCGGCGACCGAGAAGGGAGTGTCCGCCTCGCCTGTCCCGCGGCCACCGGTCGCTAAAGTCTCCAAGGACGCCTATCGTCGTCGGAGGGCCCAGATCGACGAAGAGCTCGCTCGCCTCAACGAGCGCAAGCAACATCTGGAGTCGGCCCTGCTGGATCCGGGAGTGCATGGCAACTTCGTCGAGCTGCGCCGGGTGAGCGGCGATCTTGCCATCGTCGACGAGGCGCTCGCCGCGGCCGAGGAGGCGTGGTTGGAGCTGGAGGAGGCGGCACCGTGACGGAGCGCGAGTCCGCGGACCGCTCGTCCGACGAGTCCCGCCGCGGGTCTCTGGGCACGCGCGCCCCGGTGATCGGCCTCATCGGCCCGATCGGTTGCGGCAAGTCGACCGTGGCTGGCTGGCTCGTCGCTCGCGGCTCAGCCATCGTCGACGCCGACAGGCTGACGCGGGACCTCATGACGCCCGGCGCCCCGGTCACGGAGTCCGTCCTTGTCCGCTTCGGCGGGGAGTATCGCCGGCCCGACGGCTCGCTGGATCGAGTCGCTCTGGGACGCCTCGTCTTCGCCGATCCCCCACGCCTGGCCGAGCTGGAGGCGATCGTCCATCCCGCCGTAGCCCGCTTGATTCGGGACGCGATCCGGGCCGCGGACGCCGGCCGTCCGAAGGCAATCGTGCTGGAGGCGATCAGGCTGGTCGAGGCCGGGCATGCGCCCTGGTGCGACGAGGTCTGGCTGGTCGTCTGCGATCCGGAGTCCCAGCTCGCCCGCCTCGTCGGCCGTGGCATGGACGAATCGGACGCCCGTCAGCGGATGGCCGCGCAGGCCGTGTCGCTGCCAATGTGGCGTGCTGCGGCAACTCGCACCATTCGCACGGATGGCGAACCGACCTACGTCGAGCGCGCCCTGGCGGCCGCGTTCGAAGAGACGCTCGACAGAATGCGCTGACACCCGAGCGGTCCGCGCGTGCCTGCCCCTGGGCTCATGTTTGGCCAGGGCAGACGCTCTCGCTTGCGTCGCGTGGGCGTTCGAGGATGTCGCCACGAGTCGGAATCGGTCGCGTTACGGGCAGGCTGAACCGGTTCATGACCGGTCTCGCCTACTAGAACGTCCGTGCTAAAGNNGACTTCAAGCCGACCGGCGATCAGCCCCAGGCCATCGAAAGACTGAGCGAAGGTCTGGCGAGAGGCCTGCGCCATCAGACGCTGCTTGGCGCCACCGGGACGGGCAAGACGGCCACGATCGCCTGGACGATCGAGCGCCACCAGAAGCCGACGCTCGTGCTTGCCCACAACAAGACCCTGGCGGCCCAGCTCTACTCGGAGTTTCGGGAGTTCTTTCCGGACAACGCCGTCGAGTACTTCGTCAGCTACTTCGATTACTACCAGCCGGAGGCGTACCTGCCGCGCAGCGATACATACATCGAGAAGGACTCGAGCCGCAACGACGAGATCGACAAGCTGCGCCACGCCGCCACGAAGGCGTTGTTCGAGCGGCGGGACGTGATCATCGTCGCCAGCGTCAGCTGCATCTACGGCCTGGGCGCGCCGGTCGACTACGGTGCCACGATCCTGCGGCTGCGCGTCGGCGGGCAGTATCGCCGCGACGCCGTGCTCCGCCATCTGGTGGATCTGCAGTACCAGCGCAACGACCAGGCCCTCAGCCGTGCCCGCTTCCGCGTTCGCGGCGACACGCTGGAACTGATCCCGGCCGCGGAAGATCGCCTCGTCCGCGTCGAGTTCTTCGGCGACGAAGTGGAGCGGATCACGGAGCTCGATCCGCTGACCGGTGAGCTCCTTGCCGAGCGCAAGGACGTCAACGTCTATCCGGCGACGCACTACGTCACTCCCACCGACAAGCTGATGGCGGCGGTCAAGGCGATCGGCGAGGAGATGGAGGTCCGGGTTTCCGAGCTTGAGGCGCAGGGGCGCCAGCTTGAGGCCGCCAGGCTTCGGCAGCGCACGACGTTCGACCTCGAGATGATGCGCGAGCTGGGCTACTGCACCGGCATCGAGAACTACTCGCGACACCTCTCCGGCCGCGACGCCGGCTCCCGTCCGTGGACGCTACTCGACTACTTCCCGCCGGACTGGCTGCTCGTCGTCGACGAGAGCCACATGTCGATCCCGCAGGTGGTCGGGATGTACAAGAACGACCGCACCCGCAAGGAGATCCTGGTCGACTTCGGCTTCCGGCTGCCGTCGGCGCTCGACAACCGGCCGCTCACGTTCGAGGAATTCGAGGCCAGCGTCAACCAGGTCGTGTACATGAGCGCTACTCCCGGCCCNNGGTCGGGTGGAGCGGGGCGAGCGGACCATCGTCACCACGCTCACCAAGAAGATGGCCGAAGACCTAGCCGACTATCTCCAAGAGCTGGGCGTGAAGGTCCAGTACCTGCATTCCGAGGTCGACACGCTCGAACGGGTCCAGATCCTGCGTGACCTCCGGCTCGGCGTCTATGACGTGATCGTCGGGATCAACCTGCTGCGCGAGGGGATCGATCTCCCCGAGGTCACGCTCGTCGCGATTCTCGACGCAGACAAGGAGGGGTTCCTGCGCAGCGCGTGGTCGCTGGTCCAGATGATCGGCCGGGCGGCGCGCAACGTCGGCGGCGAAGTCGTCATGTACGCCGACAACGTGACCGAATCGATGCGAGCGGCCATCGACGAGACGAACCGGCGCCGCTCCATCCAGGAGCGCTACAACAAGGACCACGGCATCCAGCCGGTGACGATAGTCAAGGGGATCCGCGACATCAACGACCGGCTGCGGGCGGTGGCCGAGGCGCACGGAACCTATGCCACGGCGCCGGGGCAGGAGCGTGCGTTCACCGAGATGGCCAAGGGACAGGTCGAGAAGCTCGTGTCCCAGATGGAAGCGGAGATGCGCCAGGCCGCCCGCGACCTGGAGTTCGAGCGGGCCGCGGCGCTGCGCGACGAGATCCAGGAGATCCGGCTGCGGGTCCTCGACGAGGACGCGTCGGCGGCCGTGGCCCGAGCGGCTGAAAGGGCCGCGAAGGCTCGACCGGTTGGGCCGGCAGGTTCGCGGCCCGCCCCGGCGCGGGCCGCTCGAACGATCAAGCCGGTCCGGCAGGCGGCGCAGCGCGCCGGGCGGCGGGGCAGGCGAGGGGCCGGCGGCGACGGCGATGGTCCCGAGGGACCGGAGCTGGAAGTGACCGAGGTCGTGGTCGTGCCTGCTGGCGATGAGCCGGGCGGCGACTCTCTCATGACCGCCGCGACCGCGTCCGATTGGCTGCCGGGCATTCGCGACGAGCACGAGGACGACGGCTGGTCGGCCAAGTGGCTGGACCGCCCGACGTGGGACCATACCGTCACCCCGAACGTGATCAAGAGGACGGGCACTCGACCGCCGGGCCGTGGCAGACGCCGGCGCTAGAGGACCCCGGCCCGAGGAGGATAGATGGACCCGCTCAGCGAAGCGTTCCAGCACCACACGTGGGCCACGGAGAAGCTGATCCGGCATCTGCGCGGGCTGCCCGAAGCCGCGCTGAACGCCACGGGGGCGGGCGTCTACGGCGAGGTGCTCGCCACGCTCTCGCACCTGCTCGCCGCCGACGGACGATACCTCGGCCACCTGGAAGGAACGCCGCCTCCGCCGCGACCGGGCCCCGACCCGACGCGCAGCCTCGACGAGCTGGCGGACCAGCTTCGGGACCAGGCCGTCCGCTGGAGAGTGGTGTTGTCCCGCGTCGGCGAGCTGGACGTCACGCTGCCCGCTCGCGGCGACCGCCCCGAGTTGCCGCACGCCACGAATCTGCTGGTCGTGCAGGCTCTTCACCACGGCAACGACCATCGCACTCAAATCTGCACCGTGTTGTCGGCCTCCGGCTACGAGGCGCCGGACCTCGACGTCTGGTCGTACTGGATGGACCGGCGCCGGGAGCCGTAGGGCGACACCGTCGGCTACGCCGAATCCGTCGGCACCGCCGGCTCCGGAACGGTCGCGGCGGGCGAGCCAATCGCGCGGCCGGCGGAAGCCGCCAGAATCAACAGCAGAACGACGATCATGACCAGCGCCGCGCGCAGCCCCACGACCCCGGCCACGGTGCCGATGATCGGCGGCGCCGAGGTAGTCCCGAGGGCGCCCATCGTCGCCACGGCCGCGATCCCTACGCCGGAGGCGATCCCTGGCTGGGAACCGCCGGCGCGGAGGGCGATCGGGTTGGTCGCCGCAATGCCTATACCCAGGAACGCGAACCCGACGATCGCGGCGAGCGGCTGAGCGATCGCCAACGCCGACACCATCCCGGCCGCAGAAACGAGCGCGCCTAGAGCGACCAGCCGAGCGGCGCCGAAGATCTCTGTCAGTCGGTCGCCCGCCAGCCGGGCAGTCGCCATGGCGGCCGAGAAGACGGATATGGCGATGGCTGCCTGCTGGGCGGTTCCGCCGATCGTCTCCTTGATGAAGACGCCGCTCCAGTCGCCCACGGAACCCTCGGCAACGAGCCCGCACATGGCGATGAAGCCGATGATCGCCAGCCGCCTGGTGGGCCGCCGGAAGACCGCGCCCCCGGCCGCGTGCTTGTCGGCCAGCATCGTCTGGCTCAAGACCGCCGCCGAGACAACCATGACGATTGCCAGAACGACGAACTGTTCGAAGACGGACAGTCCGGCCGCCAGGGCGATGGCTGTCGAAAAGGCGCCGAGGAACGACCCGATGCTCCAGGTGCCGTGGAGACGCGACATGATCGGCGTCGTACCGGCGCGCTCGATGGCCAGTCCGTTGGCGTTCATGCAGACGTCCATGGAGCCGTGCGCGGCGCCGTAGATGAGGAGGGCGCCGGCCAGCATGACGAACGACGTCGAGGAGGCGATCACCGGCATCATCAAGGAGCAACAAGCGAGCATCAGTGCGCTGACCCGATGGCTGCCGATCCGGCCGGCCGCGTAGCCGGCGAACGTCATCGTCAGGATCATCCCCAGCGGGGCGCCGAGGAGCGCGAACCCGAGATGGACCGCGTCCAGGCCGGCCTGCTCCTTGATTGCCGGGATCCGAGACGCCCACGAGCCGTAGAGGATGCCGTTGGCCACGAACGCCGCGACCACGGCGATCCTGGCCCGGCGGAGGTGGGGCGACTCGGGCGGCTGGTTCACGGCTCCCTCCGGGTGAGAGCTCGCCTGCCGCCCACCGTCAGGATCGCGAGCATGACGAGGATTATGAGCAGCGAGCCGCGCAGCGTGACGGCAGTGGCCAGGGTGCCGATGACCGGTGGGCCGATCAGGCCGCCTGCATAGCCCATCGTGGATACAGCCGCGATCCCCACCGAGGCCGGGATGCCGGGCTGCGAACCGGCGGCCCGGAAGAGCGTGGGCACCACGGCGGCCAGCCCGAGCCCCATCATCCCGAACCCGACGATCGCCACGACAGGGATCTGGGCCGCCAGCGCCAGCGCCAGCCCGACGGCCGCGAGAGCGGCACCCCCACTGACAAGCCGCGCCGACCCAAGGCGCAGGCTCAGCCGGTCGCCCGCGAGTCGCGCGACGGCCATCGACCCCGTGAAGGTCGTCACCGCCAATCCGGCCAGGCCTTCGGAGGCGTTCATGGTGCGCTGGAGGTAGACACCGCTCCAGTCCGTCGCGGAGCCCTCAGCCATGAGCCCGCACAGAGCAAGGGCGCCGAGCAGGACGAGCGGGCCGGTCGGGAGCCGGAGCCTGCCGCCGCCTTCGGCGTGCCTGTCGGGCAGCATCGTGAAGCGCAGGAGTACCCCGCCGATCGCGAGACCCACGGCCGCGACCGCGAACTCGGGCAGGACGGGAATCCCAAACGCCGCCACCTGGGTGCTGACCAGCGCGCCGACGAATGCGCCGATGCTCCAGGAGGCGTGCAGACGCGAGATGATCGGGCCGGAACCGGCGTGCTCGACCGCAATCCCGTTCGCATTCATCGAGACGTCCATCGTGCCCTGGCAGACGCCGAAGATCAGGAGGCTGATCGTCAGACTGGCGAAGTTCGAGGACGCCCCGATGAATACCGTCATGACCGCGCACCCGACCGCGGTCAGCGGCGTCATGACGTGAGTCCCGAACTTGCTGCCGAGCCAGCCGCCGAACGTCATCGTCAGGACCGCCCCGACCGAAGCCCCGAGCAAGGCGAAGCCCAGACCGGCTTCGTCGAGTCCCGTCTGAGCCTTGACCGCCGGGATGCGTGCCGCCCATATCCCGAAGGAAAGGCCGTTGAGCATGAACGCCGCCGCGACGGCTGCCGCCTGGACCCGCAGGTCCCGACTGCCGGCCGGGAGTGCCGGCGTCACGCCGCGACGCCTATCGCGCGAGCCAACGCCACGAGGACCACGGCCGCTAGAACGCCGGGAAGAAGCAGTCGAGTCCGGGCGACGACCAGCACGCACCCGGCCACGGCGACCGGCTCGACACCGACCAGGAGAGTCGGCGGGTTGCCGGCGGTAAGGAGGCAGTTCACGGCGGCCAGTGCGGCGAGCGCTGCCGGTCCGGCAAGCCGCAGATAGGAGACAGTCCAAGCAGGCAGCCTCTCGATGCCCGGAGCGAGCATCGGGAGAGCGCGGGACGGGTATGTGACTGCCCACATCAGAACGGCCAGCGGAATCAAGCCGAGAGTCATGGCAGGCCTGCCTCGGCCGACGGCTCGGGTGTTTCGGGCGCGCTCGACTCGTCGGTCGCCGATGCCGGGACGGCCAGCCCGAAGAGAGGGCCGAGCAGCGCGCCGGCCACGAGTCCGGCCGAGACGCCTCCGACGAGCCCTATCGGTACCGCGACCGCCACCGCGCCGAGCGCCGCGGCGACGTCGCGCCGCCGCGAGACCATCCCCAGCGAGAGTCCGGCCATCGCCGCCGGGAACGCGACGTCCAGGCCGAGCAGACGCGTGTCGACCGCCCCGCCCGCAAGGTATCCGACCGTGGAACCGAGAGTCCACGGCACGAAGATGACGAGCGCGGCAACCCAGTAGCCGGGCGCGTCGAACCGCCCGATGCGCCGGAAATGGGCGAGCGAGAGCGCGAAGGTCTCGTCGGTCAGGAAGTGGGCCATGAAGGCCCGCTCCCGGCGCGGTCGCTCGGCCGTGTACGGCGCCACGGCGGCCGAGTACAGCAGGTGCCGGGCATTCACCAGGGCGGTCACGCCGGCGATCGCCAGCCAGGGGGCGCCGCCCTTGACCAGACCCGCCGCGGCGAACTGCGCACCGCCGGCTAGGACCACGAGACAAGTCACCACCACGTCGAGCAGAGTGAAGTGGGCCTGCAGGGCGGCCAGGCCGTACACCAGCCCTACCGGCAGCGCGTAGGCCGCGATCGCCATAGCATCGCGGGTCAGCTGGCGCCGCGATTCCTCGACCGTGTCCGCGCAACCCATTGGTGCTGCTCCTACAAGTGCGTTGTCGGATGGTACCGAACGCAGGAGGGTTGGGGGCGCATCCTGCCGCGGTGGACGCGGCGGGGGATCTGAGGGTTCGACTCGCCGCCCTCGAATGGCTTCGCCGTCAAGTCGACCTGCGCTTTGACGTGCTCGGCCGATCGATCCCGGCGGCCACACGGCCGGCCTACGTCCGTGTCGGCGACTTGCCTGCCGGCTCGCGGCGCGCCTCCCGAACCGTACGGCACGAACGTCTGTTCTGTTTCTGACGATTGGCCTACAATGTCGTCCTATGCCGCAGGAACAGCTCGTCGTTCGCGGGGCCCGCGAACACAACCTCAAGAACGTCACCGTTGCGATGCCGCGAGACCGGCTGATCGTCATCACGGGCCTCTCCGGCTCGGGCAAGAGCAGCCTTGCCTTCGACACCATCTATGCCGAGGGCCAGCGCCGTTACGTCGAGAGCCTGTCCGCGTATGCCCGCCAATTCCTCGGCGAGATGCAGAAGCCGGATGTCGATCAGATCGACGGCCTCTCCCCGGCAATCTCGATCGACCAGAAAGGTGCCAGCCGAAACCCGCGGTCGACAGTCGGCACGGTGACCGAGATCTACGACCACCTGAGGCTCCTGTTCGCGCGGATCGGCCACCCGCACTGTCCCACGTGCGGCCGCGAAATAGAGCGCCAGTCGGTCCAGCAGATCGTCGACCAGATCTACGACCTGCCCGAGGGCACGCGCCTGATGGTCCTGGGACCGGTCATCAAGGACCGCAAGACGGAAGGCAACCGCGAGTACGAGCAGATTCGTCGCCAGGGCTTCGCCCGCGTCAGAGTCGACGGCGAGCTGATGGACCTGGCCGAGACCCGGCAGCTGGACAAGTACAAGCGCCACATGATCGACGTCGTGGTGGACCGTTTCATCGTCCGCCACGGCGAGGAGGCGGGGCAGGGCGATGGCGTGGTCGCCGGTCCGGAGACCGCCGATGGGGCCGCGCGAGCCGCCGAAGGCGCGGCCGCCGGGACCTCCCGGCCGGACTCAGCTCGCCTGGCCGACTCGGTCGAGACGGCCCTGCGGCTGGGCGAGGGAGTGGTCCTGATCGCTCCCGTACCGCGCGACGGGGAGGCGCCGGAGTTCGCGGAGCGCCGCTACAGCGAGCGGTACAGCTGCCCCTACGACGGCACTACCGTGGACGAGCTCGAGCCCCGCAGCTTCAGCTTCAATTCGCCGCATGGCGCCTGCCCGAGCTGCACCGGCATCGGCAGCCGCCTCGAGATAGATCCGGAGCGCGTCGTGCCCAACAGGAACCTGTCGCTGGCAGGCGGGGCGCTGGTGCCCTGGGCACGCCTGCCGATGGAGAACTCCTGGCACGGCCGGATCATCGAAGCCGTCTGCCGCGAGCACGGCTGGGACTACGACGCCCCCGTCAAGGACCTGCCGCCCGAGGCGCTGAAGTACATCCTCTATGCGGGGCGCGGCGAGCGGGTGGTCATCGGCTACCGCCACGAACGCGGCGAGAACACGTACGACGCCACCTTCGAAGGCATCGTTCCCAATTTGGAGCGCCGCTTCCGCGAGACGGACTCGGACTTCATCAAGTCGGAGCTGGAGCGCTACATGGTCGCCCGGCCGTGCCCGACTTGCGAGGGAAGGCGGCTCAAGCCGGAGATCCTCGCCGTCACGGTCGACGGCCGGAACATCTGGCATGTCTCCAAGCTGTCGATCACGGCGGCCTGCCAATGGGTCGCCCATCTGCCCGAGCGGCTGACGGAGCGCGAGCGAACCATCGCCCGCCAGGTCCTGAAGGAGATCTCGGCCCGGCTTGGCTTCCTCGTCGACGTGGGGCTCGATTACCTGACGCTCGATCGCACCAGCCAGACGCTGTCCGGCGGCGAGGCCCAGCGCATCCGATTGGCCACGCAGATCGGGTCCAGCCTGATGGGCGTCCTGTACATCCTCGACGAGCCGTCGATCGGCCTGCACCAGCGCGACAACGCAAAGCTGATCGCCACGCTCACCCGGTTGCGGGATCTCGGCAACACGGTCCTGGTCGTCGAACACGACGAGGAGACGATCCGCACCGCCGACTGGGTCGTCGACATCGGGCCCGGGGCGGGGGAGCACGGCGGCGAGATCGTCGCGGTCGGCCCGCTGGAGGCGATCCTGGCCGAGCCGCGCTCGATAACAGGGGCGTACCTGCGCGGGGAGCGGATGATTGAGATCCCAGGAACGCGGCGAGACGGCAGCGGGCAGTCGCTGGTCGTCCGCGGAGCGCGCGAGCATAACCTCAAGAACGTCGACGTGGCGTTCCCGCTGGGTCGTTTCGTAGCCGTCACGGGCGTCTCCGGGTCGGGCAAGAGCACGCTTGTCTCGGACATCCTGTTCAGGGCCCTCGCGCACGAGCTCAGCGGCTCGCGCGAGGCGGCGGGAGCCCACGATGCTCTGGAAGGCCTCGACGCGATCGACAAAGTGATCGACATCGACCAGAGCCCGATCGGCCGGACGCCGCGTTCCAATCCCGCTACGTACACCGGCCTCTTCGGGACGATCAGAGAGCTCTTCGCCGGGACCCAGGAGGCTCGGCTGCGCGGCTACATGCCGGGCCGTTTCAGCTTCAACGTCAAGGGCGGCCGGTGCGAGCACTGCAAGGGCGACGGCATTCTCAAGATCGAGATGCAGTTCCTGCCGGACGTCTACGTTCCCTGCGAGGTCTGCAAGGGGAAGCGCTACAACCGCGAAGCGCTGGAGATCCATTACAAGGGTCGATCGATCGCCGACGTGCTGGAGATGACGATCGAGGAAGCGCTGGACTTCTTCGCCGCGGTTCCGGCGGTGAAGGCCAAGCTGCAGACGCTCTTCGACGTCGGTCTGGGCTATGTCCACCTAGGCCAGCCCGCCACCACGCTGTCCGGAGGCGAGGCGCAGCGCGTCAAGCTGGCCACGGAGCTATCGAAGCGGGCCACAGGTCGAACGGTCTACGTCCTGGACGAGCCCACCACCGGCCTTCATATGGCCGACGTGGAGAAGCTGCTGCACGTCCTGCATCGACTCGTGGACGCGGGCAATACGGTGATCGTAATCGAGCACAACCTGGACGTGGTCAAGACGGCCGACTGGATCGTGGACCTGGGTCCGGAGGGCGGCGAGCGCGGCGGCTACGTCATCGCCGAGGGCACGCCGGAGCAGGTCGCCCGGGTGCCAGGCTCGGCCACCGGCGAGTATCTGGCCCGGGTCCTGCGGGGCGAGCCGCTGGTGCCGCTCTCCGCGGTCACGTTCGCGGAGTCCGCCGGGCGTGTGCCCATCTCTGCGAGGCCGGCTCCGATCGAGATCGTGCCGCTGCCGGAGAAGAGGGCCGCCGCAGCGGGAACGCGCCATTCCGCCGAGTAGCGGCGGCCCGGGTGCGCTCGAGAGGCATTACCCGGCGCACTGCCCGGCCATGTCGGAAGTCGCCAGCAGCCGGGTCGAAGCGCCAGCCTGTCGCGTGTCGCACCGGCAGCGAGGCAGATCGTGAGAGAATCCGCCGATGAGATCCGACATGAAGGCCCCTCGGATTGTGTCGCGGGTGGGAGGCCGAGCAATCGAGGGTTCGTACGGGCCTCTGCGGCATGCCGGACACTGGCGTTGCCAGCGAATAGCGAAGGGAGCCCAAATGCGTAGGAGAGGTTTGCGCCTCGTCGCCCTGGCCGCGATCCCGGCACTAGCGTTTGGCGCCTGCAACGCGACGAGTCCAACGCCCACGGCAGCCCCGGCCACACCGACTCCGGCGCCGACGGCCGGCGCCGCCAGCGGGACGGTGCGTTGGTTTGTCGGCCTCGATTCCCTGGGCACGCAGACTGCTCAGGTCGCTGCTGAGAAGGCTTTCGTGGCGAACTACGACGCCGTCAACAGAGACGGGATCACGATCAAGCTCGAGATCGTGCCGAGTGTGGCAGCCGCCGACGTTCTCAAGACGGAGATGGCCGCCGGCAACGCCCCCGACATCGTCGGGCCCGTCGGTGTGAAGGGCCTCGACGGGTTCGACGGCCTCCTCCTGGATCTCACGTCGGAGATCCACAAGAACAACGTCGAGCTGACCGCCTACGAATCCTCCGTCGTCAAGTTCTTCCAGGGCGGCGATATCGGTCAGATCGGCCTTCCGTACGACATCACCCCCGGATACATCTGGTACGACAAGGACGCCTTCACCAAGGCCAACCTGCCACCCCTCCCGACGACCGTCGGTGAGCAGTACCAGGGTCAAACCTGGGACTGGAACGAGCTGGCCAAGGTCGCGGCTCAGCTGACGCTCGACAAGAGCGGCAAGAAGTCCACTGACCACGGTTTCGATCCGAAGAACATCGTCCAGTACGGCATGGACTTCCAGGGGGCCGACGCTCGCCGCGTCGCTTCCCTGTTTGGCGCGGGCTCGTTCGTTGCCACTGACGGCAAGACCGCGCAGATCCCGGCCCTCTGGAACGATGCCTACACGTGGTACTACGACGCAGTCTGGAAGGGACACTACGTTCCATCCGGCGCGGTCGAGAGCAGCGCCCTGCTGGCAGGGGGCAACTCGCAGTCGTCCGGCAGGGTCGCAATGAACGCGGCCTGGGGCTCCAGCATCATGTCCATCGCCGCCGACGCCAAGACTTCAAAGGTCAAGAACTGGGACGTCGCCGTAATTCCATCGTGGAAGGGCACGACCACGTCGCCGATGGATGCCGACGCGTTCACCATCACCAAGGCCAGCAAGAACCCCGACGCGGCCTTCAAGGCGATGCTGGCGATCATGGCCGACGCGACTCTCCTGAAGGTTTACGGCCGCGAGCCAGCCAAGACCGCCGATCAGGCGGCCTACTTCACTGCCCTCGATGCGACCCTGGCTCCGGTATTTCCCGGCAATGAGGTGACCTGGGACGTTCTCGGCGAGATGGAGAAGTTGCCGGCCGTCCCGAGCCCCGACAGCAACATGCCGGCCTTCGATCAGGCGTACAGCGACATCGGCTCGTTCTTCACGAAGCTGCAGACGACGGAGGGCCTGGATGTGAATGGGGAGCTGACTAAGCTCCAGAAGGTCCTCCAGACTGACTTCGACGCCGTTCAACCGCTCCTCAGCCAGTAGCGTCAAGATCGTCGGCCCGTATCGTCCAGAGACGGCTGACGGTCGCACCGCCCGCGCTGCCGTCCGCTAGGATGGGCCCATGCCCGAGATCGAGTACGCATTCCTGGCCGACGCCGCCGAGGTGCAGCCGGGATCCAAGTTCTACGTTCTGGGAGGCGGGATCACGCGGCTGAGCGGACCGTCCCTTCCGTTCGTTCATCCGCACCTGTCGCTGGTCGTGGGATTGCGACTTACCTCGGTTGAGCGCAATCGCGAGCACGAGCTCGGGTTCGTGGTGACGGCGCCGGACGGTGCCGAAGTGGCGAACGCCACCGGGCGAGTCGTCTCGCACGGACCTGCCGACGCGAGCGATGTGGTGCTGACGATCGCCGTGGACCTGTGGAACATGACGCTGAATGTCGCTGGCGAGCACGCGGTACGCATCACTGTCGACGGGTCCGAGAGGAAACGCCTCCCTTTGACGGTAACACGAGTCCAACAGGCCAGCGGCCCGGAACCGCCGCGATATCTAGCCTGACGTGGCCAGTGGACCCGAGCCGGCCAGGCATGAGGTTCCGGCGGTGGACGAGGCCGCCCTGGCTGCCGCGCGTGCCGCCGACAGGCTCCTCGAGAGCGCCCGCGAGCGCGGCGCGCAACGCTGGCTCAGCTTCCTGGCGACCGTTCCAGACCAGCTGCGAGACGCCGGTTTGAGTGAGTTGCGGGCCGTGGCACAACGAGCCAGGGCTGCCTACGGTCCCAAGGACTCGATTCGAGAGGCTCTGCCGGCGGACCTGACGGAACCCTTCCTGGCCGACCTGGATCGACTGCGAAAGGCGCTCGCGCGCGAGGCCGCCGAGCGATAGAGCCGGTCCGAAATCGTCCCCGGTAGGGCGCACTCGCCGGCCCAGTTTCGTCCCGTCGAACACTCTTGAGGCCGGCGGCGTCGGTTGGCTATCCTGGCGGCAGCATGGAACCCACAGATTCCTCGAGATTCCGGGCGCCGCCGAAGCCTCCGGGCCACGAGAGGGCTTCGCTGCCGTACGGTCTGCGAGTCGCCGGCATGGGCATCCGCATCGGCGCATGGGCGATTGACAGCCTGATCCTCATCGTCTTCCAGTTGGTTTTCTGGATGTTCGCCTTCGCCATCGGGGCGCTGCGCATCAACCCGGCGGCGCAGAATCAGATGGAGACTGCGCCGCTCACGCTCCCGACCGTCGCGCCGTATCGCGCGAACCTGTCCCTTCTCGCCGTCCTCCTGGCCCTGTTCGTCGTCCTGAACGTCGTCTATGCGGCCGTCTGCTGGGCCCGTCTGCGGGGCATGCCGGGGCAGAGGATCCTGTCGCTTCAGGTTGGGGCCGTCGATACCGGCCGCAACCTCGGCATCGGGCCCGCGCTGCTTCGGGCTGTGGCTGCCCTCGGCATCCCTCTCGCCGCCGTGGCGGGCGTGTTCTACGGCGTCTTTGCGTTCGAGACGTCCGTTCCGTGGTCGGACGTCATCGACCCGCAGCCGGGAGGGCCGGCGGAGGCGTGGCTGTCGGGTTGGTCCGGACCGCTGGTGCTGGCACTCCTCGTGGCTGTGATGTGGCCTCTGGCCCTGCTCATCTGGACGGCGACGAGCCCGACGCGAGCGGGTGCGCACGATCGATTGGCCGGCTCTCTGGTCGTGGGCAAGGTGTCCGCGCCGACATGGATCGCCTCCACCTATGGGCCGGGCTACGACCCCAGTCGTGGCATGTCGGGCTACGGCCCGCCGGGGTATCGGCCGGGGTACTGGGCGGCTCCCGCGGCGCCTCCCATCGCCGGCAACTCCGAGGCGGACCAGCCGGAACCCCGAACCGCGACCGAACCGTCCAGCCAGCCGGCGATGCCCGCCGGGCCCCGAAATGAGCTCTTGCCCGGTCGGCGCGGTGGTTCCGATGAGGAGCCGGTCTGGTCCCAGGGCGCATCGGACGCCCCGCCCAAGCTCCAGGCCGCGACCGTCGGTCGGCGTATGGCCGCGTACCTGTTCGACTGCGTCCTCGTCTACATGATCCTGGCAGTCACGGCATCGATTGCCGAGGCGGCCTTCCTGCCATCGAGCGGCGCCGGCGTTGACGAGCGGACTCGCATCCTCTTCGGTCTCATAGGAGGGCTCGAGCAGCTGGCCTACTTCACCGCTGGGTGGACCGTGTGGCGCGGAACGCTCGCTCAGCGAATAATGCACCTGCAGGTCGCCGACGCCACCACCGGCAAGCCCCTGCCCTGGCTGGATGCGGTCGTGCGATGGGCCGTCCTACAGGGACCTTTCGCTCTGGCGACCATCGTGCCGGATGCGGTTGTGTCTCCGGTTGCCGTAGCGGCCGCAGCCTGGGCTGCGTACCTGTGGTACACCACGACGAACGACCCCGGTCAGCGCGGGCTGCACGACCGGTTCGTCAACAGCCGAGTCGATCGGGAGAGCTGATCGACCGAGGCGCCCCATCAGGACGCTTCACGGGAAGGCGCTGTCGAGGCTCAGTTCCGCTTCGCTGAATGCCTCGAGCAGGAATGGCGAGGGCGAGGCCGGATCGTAGACGAGTGTCAGTGAACGGCGGGCCCGAGTCCACGCGACGTAGGCCAGCCGCCGCTCCTCCTCGAGCGCGCGGGCGGGTTCGGGAGCGTCCCGAATCGAGCGGGCGGACGGGAAGCGGCCGGCGTCGAGACCGATGACCGCCACGTGATCGAACTCGAGGCCCTTCGTCGAGTGGGCCGTCGCCAGGGTCAGGTCCGCGTCATCCCTGCGCAGCTCGGCGATGAGCTTGAGATGCCGCTCCAGCGCTGCCGCCAGCTCCTCCAGAGTGCGGTAGGGCGCGGCCCACCCAGCCAGGGCCGCCAGCAGCTCGCCCGTTTCGAAGGGGAGCGGCTCGTCGAGGTCGCGTCCGTCGACGTCGGGGGCGGCGTCCGTCGGACGCCCAGGCCGTGAATCGAACGGCAAGAGCCGGTCGAGGTCGTCCTGGGCCAGGGCGACCAGGAGCGGCAGCAGCGCGCCGTCGGCGGCAGAACCGCGGTTCTCCGCGGCCGAACCGCGGCTCCCGGCGGCCGCGAGCATCGCGTCGACTCGACGGTCTTCGGAAAGGAACCGCAGTCGAGGTGCGCGGAACGGCAGGCCCATCTCCAGGGCGACTGCGGCAGCCGGAAGAAGCTCGGCGTTGGTTCGAGCCAGGATGGCCCGCGTTCCGCCGTCGTCCGGCCAGCTCTCGAAGACGTGCCGCATTCGGACCGTCTCGTCGGATGCGTCGGGCGCAAGAAGGAGCCTCCCCTTGGCGGTGGGCCCGGCGGCGATCTTCTTCACGAACCGCTCGTCGTTGTGGGCTACGAGCCGGACTGCCCGGTCCACCACCGACCGGGGGCAGCGGTAGTTGATCGTGAGATCGATCCTCCGCAAGCCCGGCAGCGCCTCGGCCAGAGCGAGGATTCGTCGGACGTCGGCTAATCGCCAGCCGTAGATCGTCTGGTCGTCGTCGCCAACCAGGAAGATCCGGTTGCAGGGCGCAGCCAGCAGCAGTGCAAGCCGAAGTTGCGTGCGATCTACGTCTTGCGTCTCGTCCACGAGCAGGTGCTCACAATTGGCCCGCCAGGGACGGAGCAGGGGAGGGCGGGCTTCCAGAAGCCGCAGGGCGCGGGCGACGAGATCATCGAAGTCAAGGCCTCCGGCGTCCTCCAATGCCGACTCGTACGCGAGGAAGGCTCGCGCAATCGGGCCCGGCTCCGGATCCGTGGCCACCTCTCGCGCGGTGACCCCGATCTCCAGCTTGAGTCGGCTGAAGGCATCGTCGAGCGCGCGCAGCGCGCCGCGGGTGATGTCGGGCCACATGTCGCGGAGCACCGTTTCCCGATCGAGCAACGGCTCCACCGACTCGCCGCCGTCGGCGAGGATCTCGCGCGCCAGGGCGTGGAACGTCTTGACGCGCACGGAGCCAGCAGCCAGCCCGAGCGGTTCCAACGCCGCATCCACGCGCGATGCCATCTCGTCGGCGGCGCGCTTGTTGAACGTGACGGCCGTGATGCGCGCCGGGTCCGCGCCGGTCGCCACGAGCCACGCGATTCGTGCGACGAGGGTCGTTGTCTTGCCACTCCCCGCGGGGGCCATGCACAACACCGGCCCGGGCGGCGCGGTCGCGGCTGCGCGCTGGTCCGGCGCGAGCCGGTCGAGACGTTCGGAGACGGAGGAGGGGAGCACGAGCGGAGCATGGCGGGCGAGGCTTCATCGGGGCTTATCAGACGAGCGGCGATTAGAGCGTCCTCATAGGACGCTTTCACCTCGCCGTGCATCTATAGCGTTAGAGGTGTCCAGCCAGAGAAGAGGCACAGGCGGCCTTGCAAGGCGACCCATCGGAGATCACGGTCCAGCCACTGGCCTCGGTTGTCTCACCCGGGCGGAGCAACTTCCATGCACCGCCTTCGGCCAAAGAGATCGACGACGGCGCCTGCGCGGCCACGCGGAGCTGCAGGAGAGCGCGGGCGAGCGCTTCGGGCGCGGCTGGGACGCCGCCTGGGTACGGATTGTGCCTGAGCGCGTGATCAGCTGGGCATCGAGGCGGGGGCATTCGGTGCGGGCAGGCCAAGCGGGCGATCGATCAGCCAGAGCTAAGAGACGGCCCAAGCCGAAGGCCGTTCGGGCCCAGCGACGGGTCGGCGGCCTTGTCCAGGCCGGGGATGGCACAGGTACCGTTCAGCGCAACCGGCTCCGTGGCTGCCGCTCGTACCGATCACACCGCCGCGCTGCTGCCCGACGGGCGGGTCTTCATCTTTGGGGGTGCGGGCGGCGACTCGACGCCCCTCGCCTCGGGGGAGGTGTAGTCGTGGGCGTGGGCTGGAAACGGGCCGGCTGCGCGAGCCTGTTCTATGTCGATTGCCGGATCGTGTGGTAGCCGGGCTTGCCGGGTCGGCGTCGAGCGCGAGGTCAACCTCGGGTGTAGATCATCGCCTGCGAGTTGTTCCAGATCTGGCGGTAGCCACCCGCGGACAGACCGGCCTGAACCTCGGAGATTAGGTCGGGGGCAAGGCCCGCCGGCTCGAGAACCACATACCCGTATCCGCTCGTGAGCTGCGCGTCGAGCTGATCGAAGCCGAGCAATCGACCGCCCACCGTGTGGATGCTCAGCTCCGGCTGAAGCGAGATAGACGTCTCCATGGCCCCGGTGAAAACGCCGATCGGCACCGATACCCACTGCTGGAAGCTGGACGCAATGTGCAGGACCCGAGTCGATGGCCCGAGGCGGCCGGCTGCCTCCTCAGAGCGAAGCTCGTCGACCACCTCCTGGCGAGGCGCGTCGATGATGAGGCGGGCGTCGGGATAGACGCCGGGATAGCCCAGGTCCCAGTAGCCGCGCTCGGCTTCACGCAGCGCGAGTCCAACCGATTCGGAGGCGCGGTGCTCGCCGATCTGGACGTTCGTGGCGAGCGGCAGGGTCGTCGGGTAGACGGCGACGAGCAGGAACACGCCGATAACGACCGGTCCGAGCAGCCCGAGCCGGCGTTGCCTGGAGACGGCCGCCAGCGCGGCGGAGGCGCCGATGGCGAGCATCACCGGAAGCCAGTACTCGACCGACTTCGGCACCTCGTAGTGGACGGACTGCTGTGTCAGGTCGGCATACCCGACCAGGCCCGACGCGGCCCATGCGGCCAACCCCGCGGCTATGCCGCAGCCGAGTACGATCCAGCCACGTCCGAGTCGCAACACCGACAGCGCGACGCCTCCGAGGCAGAGCCACACCAGGTGCGGAAAGTCGATCATGACTTCCGAGGCGGGATCGCCGGGCTGGGGGATGTGCGACCTGGCCACGATCAGCAGAGCGGCGATGGCTGCGCCGACGAGGGCCGCGCGTCCCCACTCCGCGGTGGAGGCCCAATCGGTCGCGTCGTCGTGCGTGGTGCCCGTGTCGGGTTCGGCGGAGGCCGCGTCCTCTGCCGCGTCCGAAGACCCGCGATCGGCCAGGGCTCCAACGACGAATGCCAGCACGAATGCCGTCCCGATGCCGGCGGCCACGAAGACGGCGCCTATCCATGACGGGGCGTCGATGCCGGCCATCGTCAGGGCCTGCGGAACGGCCAGAACCAGGCCGCCCCCGAGGGCCGGTACGAGCCGGCGTGCCAGGCAGGCGGGGTAGAGGATAAGAGCCCCGCCGGCTGCCGTGATCGCGACCAGACCGATCACGGGGTGCACGAGGAATGCCCCGCCTAGCGCAAACGCCAGGGCCAGGTCCGGACGGCGCGATGAAGCCGGAGGCACGGCGGCTCGGATCTCATCTGGGCGAAGGGGCCCCTTTCGCCGACGCAGCTCTCCGGCGATCGTGCACAACGCCCACGCCGCGAGCGGAAAGACCACGACCGTGTCGCGGCTGTCCGGGATGCGCATGAAAGTGAAAGTGAGAGGGAAGGTGAGCAGCACCCAGAAGCTAGCGCTACCGCCGAACAGATCCCGAGCCAGGCGGCGAACGGCCAGCGCCAGCAGGATCGTGAGCGGCAGGGCGAAGGCGGCCTCCGCCAGGACGGCGTCCAGGTTCGTGAGCGTCGTCAGCTGCCCAAGCAACGCCACGTAGCCGAGCATCAGGCGCGACGGACCGTAGATCGGTGACGGGGAGGTTGTCAGCGTGGTAAAGCTGCCGAAGACGCGAATGTGCTCGACCGGGGCGACGTGGTTGGGTAGGACATCCATGAACGGAACCGCCGGCGAGGCCAGCTGGACGATGAGCGGCCCGGCCCAGACGGCCACGATGAGCAGCCACCAGGCCGCTGGTCGGGAGATGTGCATTCGCATGGGGCCGGCCATCAAGGGCCGCCGCCGCCGCGTGGCCACGTATGCGACGGCCACCGTCGCGTGAAGGGCCAGCAGCTCCGGCCAGCCGAGGAGGCCGGCGCTTCCCAGGACGAAGAGCACGCCCGCGTCCAGCACCACGGCCGCCGCGAAACCGGACAGGGCCAGCTCGGACAGGCCGCGGTAGGCTGGCCCCCCTAGCAGTCGAAGAGCCACGGCACCGGCGAGGACGTTCGCGGCAGTGGCCGCGGCAATCAGCACGGCGGCCGGGCCTGTCACCGACAGTTGCGGTAGGACGCCGCTCATCGCTCCGCTGTATGTGAAGCCCCATAGCGGAGATACCCGGACGACCTCGAGGCCGGCGATGAGAAGACCACATCCAACAAGCAGGGCCACGCTCATCCCAGTGACGTGGCTTTCACGGCCGACCAGACCCCCCGCGAAGCCGAATGGACGGACCGGCGGTCGCGGTCCGGGCGCGGCGTGGGAGCGGTCGACGGGATCCCTCACGGGTTAATCATCCCACAGCGACGGGCACCGTCCGCGAGCTGAGCCGATGGCATCGCCCCGCGAGCCGGCTCGGTTTGCCTCGACAGGCTTGCGATCGCGGGCGACCTCGTCTACGGGTGCCCGAGCTGTGCGGGCGTGTACGAGACTTGGGCCCACGAAGACGGCCCGGCTCGAGGAGATCAGCGGTCCACGGCGGGCGCTGCGAGGTGGATTGGCGGCGCGGCGATCCACTCCGAAGAAGAGCTGACGCGCCGCGAGCTAAGGCACCCCGGGTTCAGAGTGCGGCGAAGGACTCCATGTCGGCGGCGGAGAGACGCCACTCGGCGGCTGCCACGTTGGCCCGAACCTGCTCGGGCGTGCTGGCGCTGGCGATAACGGATGCCACGATCGGCTGGCTCAGCAGCCAGCCGAAAGCCAGGTCCAGCAGGGAGTGGCCCCGTTCGCCGGCGAAGCGCTCGAATGCCGCGATGCGCTCGAAGCCCTGAGGCGTCATCACCTCGGCGGCGCGCGCGCTCTCCGACAATCTGCCGCGGCCCTCCCCGCCGGGCCTGTACTTGCCCGTCAGGAACCCAGATTCGAGCGGGAAGTAGGGGATCACCCCCAGCCCGTGGGCCGCGCAAGCCGGGATCACCTCGGCCCCGATTGCGCGGGTCAGGAGGCTGTAGTGCATCTGGGCCGAGATGGGCCGGGCCAGGTTCTCGGAGCGGGCGGTCCAGTCGGCGTCGACGATCTGCCAGGCGGCGAAGTTGCTGTGGCCGACGTATCTCACCTTGCCCGAACGAACGAGGTCATCGAGGGACCGCAGCGTCTCCTCGATCGGCGTTTCGGAATCCGGAGTGTGGACCTGGTAGAGATCGATGTAGTCGGTCCGAAGGCGGCGCAGGCTGTTCTCGACCGCCTGGACGATCCAACGGCGCGACGCTCCACGCTCGAGCGGCGATTCGCTCATGGACATGCCGAACTTTGTGGCGACCACAAATCGGGCCCGTCGCCCTTCAAGCAGGCGGCCGAGCTGGCTCTCGGAGCCGCCGGGCCCTTCCTTGGAACCATGACCGTAGATGTCGGCGGTATCGATGAAGGTGATGCCCTGCTCCAGAGCTTCATTGAGGACCACGCGGGCGGCCTCGTCGTCGAGCCTTCCGGCGAAGTTGTTCGTACCGAGCCCGACGGACGAGACCATCAAACCCGAATCCCCGAGCCTCCGCAGTTCCACGCCGCACATCCTTGACCCAAGCCTACGCGCAAGGTCGACGGACCGCAGACAGCCGTCGTACCCGCAGCCGGGCGGTTCGATCGAACAAGCCGGGCGCTCGTTCCTTAGAATGTCGGCCAACCAGGCGCCGGCCTCCAGGCGCGGATCGGCCGGCGGGTCGACCGAGTGAGAGAGGACGGCGTGCGAATGGCGACGATGCAGACTGGACGGGCAGCCGCAGGCGAGGTTGCGGGGGCGGGCCTCATCGAGCCGATGGTGGGCTTCACCTTCGACGACGTCCTGCTCGTGCCCCAGTATTCCGAGATCCTGCCGGGCGAGACCGACGTGCGCAGCCGGTTCTCACGGAACGTCGGCCTCAACACGCCGGTCGTGAGCGCGGCCATGGATACGGTGACCGAGGATGGGATGGCCATCGCCATCGCCCTCGAAGGCGGCATCGGCGTCATTCACCGTAACCAGACCCCGGAGCGCCAGGCCGAGCAGGTCGCGGCCGTCAAGGCGGCAGCGGTGCCGGCCGACGCGACGCTCGCCAACCTCGACGGGCAGGGGCAGCTGCGCGTAGCCGCCGCGGTGGGCGTGGGGTCCGACTCGGTGGCGCGAGCCGAGCGACTCGTGAAGGCCGGCGTGGATGCGCTGGTCGTCGACACGGCCCACGGCCACACTCGCAACGTCATCGAAGCGCTGCGGCGCTACCGGGCCGCGTACGGTACCGCTATCGACCTCGTCGCCGGCAACGTGGCCACTGCCGAAGGAACCGCCGCCCTCATCGAGGCGGGCGCAGACGGCGTGAAGGTCGGCATAGGACCCGGCGCCATCTGCACCACGCGCATCGTGGCAGGCGTCGGCGTGCCGCAACTCACCGCGATCATGCTGGCCGCCTCCGTCGCACGAAAGCACGACGTGCCGGTCATCGCCGACGGCGGTATTCGCTACTCCGGCGACATCGTCAAGGCGCTCGCCGCCGGAGCGGATTCGGTGATGCTGGGCCGCCTGCTGGCCGTTGCCGAGGAGAGTCCCGGCGAGACCGAGCGTGTCGGCGGCCGCGTCGTCAAGCAGTTCCGCGGCATGGGCTCGCTGGCTGCAATGTCGGCAGGCAGCGACCGCTACCCGCAGGTGGATCGGCGCAAGCTAGTCCCCGAAGGGGTCGAGGCCCTGGTCTCTGTGGCCGGGCCGCTCTCAGGCATCCTCTATCAGCTCATCGGCGGCACGCGGGCCGGCATGACCTACTGCGGCGCCGAGTCGATAGCGGACCTTCGGGTGAAGGCTCGCTTCGTCCAGCTGACCCATTCCGGACAGATCGAGAGCCACCCGCACGACATCGAGCTGGCCCGATCCGCGCCCAACTACCCGTAGCGGTCTCCTGGGCGGCGCCGTGGAGACCGCGCCGACGACACGGTCCTGCCCGGCATCGCCGAGCCGGCGCCATCTCGACTGAACCTTGTGCATACCTCGCCTCGTCTGAATAGGCGAACCGGTCGTCTCGATCGGCCCGGACGAGGGCGAGCATCGTGGAGGGGCAGCTGGTCGTGACTGGGGAGGACGCTTCGGGGGGAGCCTCATCCGAATACGTCCGGGCCGCTCGGGCGGAGGTCAACGACGCATATCGCCTGGCCGGCTACCTGCTCGGCGACGCGACGGAGGCCCAGGACGCGGTCCAGGACGCTCTGGTCAAGGCCTGGCGCGGCTGGCCGAGCTTGCGCGACCCGGAGGCCTTCGGGCCCTGGTTCGAGCGGATCGTTGTCAACGTCTGCCGCGATCGAATGCGGCGGCATCGAACGTTGCGGATGGTGGGGCTGGACGCCGCTGGCGACGTCGAGTCCGCGGACCCCTTCGGCTCGATGTTCGCGGGGGACGAGGTCGCGGGTGCCGTGGGCCGGCTGTCGCCCGACCAGCGGATCGTCATCGCCCTCCGATTCTGGCGCGACCTCACTCTAGAGCAGGTTGCCGAGACGCTCGGCCTGCCGCTGGGGACGGTGAAGTCGCGCCTGCACTACGCGCTCCGGGCGCTCCGGCAGGAGTTGGGGGGAACGATCGATGAGGCCTGAGATGGACGAAGTGGAAGAGGGGCGGCTCGAGCAACGGCTCCGCAGGTCCGTAGCCGGCCACCAGCCGGCAGCTCCCGAATGGCTGGTCGGCTTCATCGAGACGGTGCCGGCCCGGCATCGAACGGCCGGACGGTTGGCGCTGGCGTTCGACCGGCCACGGGTCCGACGCGGCGCCTTCGCTACGGTTGTCGTCGCTGCGGCCCTTCTCGCAATCGTCGGCAGCGCCACGCTCGTGGCCGTCAGGAACGGTCAGAACGCCGAGCCCGGGGCTCCTTCGCTGGCCGGATGGACCTGGCAGAAGGCCGACGGGACGAACGTCAACCGCCCCTACCAGGTGGCCAACGGCTACATGGGCAGCTGCGGCCAGGATGCAACGCTGTGCACCTCGCCCGACGGGCTGCACTGGACGACGCCGGCGGATCCCTCGATCGTCGCCGTGGACGGCGGCGCCTACTTCGTTCCGAATACCGTCGCCCGCATCGGCGGCATCTACGTGGCGACGAGCGAGTCGTCCTCCATGGCCAACCCTTCCTGCGCCCCGGACGCGCTGACCTGCAGCCCGACCACGGTGATGTGGCGCTCGGCCGACGGCCTGCACTGGAACCAGGTCGACTCCCCGACCCTTTCCGGGCTGACATTGTTCGACGTGTCGAGTCTTTCGGGCTTCTTCGTCGCATACGCTGCCAGCGTGCCGGATGAAACGGGCTGGGCGCTGACGTCCACGGATGGTGCGGCATGGGTCCGAGCCAGTCGACTGCCGGTTCAGCCCGGGATCAGCAGTTCCGGGGCCTCCGGCGTCCAGGTTGGTTCCACCAACGCCCAGTGGCGCACCCTCGACGGCAAGAACTGGACGCAGATGACGGTGCCGGCTGGGTGGACCGTCGGCGTCGTGTACGCCATCCCGAGCGGCGGGTTCGTGGGCCTGGGCATGTCCCAGAGCCAGAGCACGAACAGCTATCAGATCTTCACCTCCCCCGACGGGCTGACCTGGCGAATCGATGCGGGCGATCTCCAAGGCGTGCCGCTCGCGCTTGACTCCGTGGGTGGCCGTCTGTTTGCCGACGTCTCCGCCTCCCCTCTGAACGCCTCGGCGTATCCGGACTCGTCCACCTTGGCGAACGCCTTCGAGATCTGGCAGTCGGCCGACTGGGGTCGGACCTGGCAGCCGCTGCTTGACTCCTCCGGCAACCAGATGTCGGGCCTGGTGACCACGGTGGGCGGCCGACTGTTCATCTCCTCGGCCGACCCTGCGGTCGTCAGCTGGCGGATCGCCTGGGTGGGAACGCCGCCGGCCATGTCGCCGGAAGTGCCGGTCACCCCTGCGGCGACCGGGTCCTCGGAGGCGGGGCTTCCACCGACCACCCCCGGGCCGGTCGTCCCGGCCGCGACCGGGCCCGTGCCCGCCCCGACGGCGGTCGTGCCGGTGGCGACCGTCCCTGGGGCGGCTGGGCCCGCGCCGACGTCTGGCGAGGTCTCGCAACCCACGCCACCTGTGACTCCGGGTGGCGGGATCTCCCAGGCCGACGCGATCCGGCTCGCGGCCGCGGCGTTGGCCGACTCGCCGAACGCGGCGCCGTCGAGCGCCGCCCAGGTCGAGGCCGGCCAGGCCTCGTTGGTCTACGGGAACCCGCTGGAGGTTCAGCCGCAGGCCCGCTGGGTCTGGCTGGTAACGTACGGCGCGCAGTCGGGAACAGGATCGGGCGGGGCGGTCGCCGTCGACTACATAACCGGCGTCGTCGTCGGGATGGAGAGCTGGACGCCCTGAGGCCGGCGCCGGTGGTGAGGGAGTCCGCGGACCGGGCTGCGTCCCGCCCGGGTCGGCCCGAGCCGCGGGACGCGCATAGAATCGCCGGGTGACCCCCGAGCTGGAAGCGACCCTCAAGCGGCTGCCCGACCGCCCCGGCGTGTACCTGATGAAGGACGCGCGAGGCACGGTCATCTACGTCGGCAAGGCCCAGAGCCTTCGCTCCCGCGTCCGTAGCTACTGGCAGAACCAGACCGGCGGCGGGGAGAGCCAGCTGATCCGCAGCGTCATCGACAGGATCGCCGACGTCGAGTACACGATGACCGACTCGGTCAGCGAGGCGCTGCTGCTCGAGATCAACCTGGTCAAGCGCTACCGTCCGCGCTACAACGTCCGGCTCAAGGACGACAAGAGCTACCCGTTCATCAAGATCACCCTGGCCGAGGATTTCCCGAGGGTTGAACGGACGCGCAAGCTCCCGGCCGACGGCAGCCGCTACTTCGGGCCGTACGCCTCGGCGAGCAGCGTGGACGAGGCGATGAACCTCATCCGCCGGATCTTCCCGTTCCGAACCTGCAATCTCGACATCCACGAGGGCCGGGCGGCGATCGAACGGCCATGCCTCCTGTATCACATCAAGCGCTGCCAGGCGCCGTGCGTCGGCTACATCGACAAGGCCGACTACCGGGCCCAGATCGCGCAGATCGAGATGTTCCTCGAGGGCCGCCAGGAGACAGTTGCCCGGGAGTTGACTCGCCAGATGCAGGCGGCCTCGGAGGCGACCGAATACGAGCGTGCGGCGGCGCTCCGCGACAAGCTGAAGGCCATCGAGCGGACGATGGA
>PMNU01000035.1 GCA_003165675.1 Chloroflexota bacterium | reverse complement strand
AGCACGTTCGCGACGTTGCCGCGTGGGTCTACTCGGCGTTCTGCTCGTGGTTCGACTCTTCGGGGCGGTGGCAGAGTTGCGCGAGCGAGCCAGCGGGCGGCACACTGGCACCGATGAACATCAGGACCATGTCGGCGAGGGCGGCCCGGCTTGCCCTCGGGGCCGCGCTCCTCGTCGGCGTTGCCGCCTCCGCCTCGCCCACGCCGGCCATTGGAGCTTCCGCGGTACCGGGCGGCTGGGCGGTGACGGGCAGCCTCGGCCAGGCGCGAAGCTTCGCACCGGCCGTGAAGCTGGGCGACGGCAGCGTGCTCACGGCCGGCGGTACGGACGGCATGAACTTCACAGCCACGGCCGAGCGCTGGACTCCTTCGAGCGGGACCTGGACCGGGGCCGGATCGATCGGCCAGGCCGGGGCCGGTGGAGTGGCAGCACTGCTGCCCAACGGGAAGGCGATCTTCGCGGGCGGGGCCGGCAACACGAACTACTACGGCTTTGGCGACCTGTACGACCCGACCGCCGGAACCTGGTCGCGTACGCCTGCGATGGCTCATGCGCATGCCTACGGCGCCGGCGCGCAGCTGGCAAACGGCGATCTGCTGGTGATCGCGGGCATGGATGGTAGCGACGCGCTCACGACCAACGCGGTCGATATCTACTCGGCCTCCGGCAACGTCTGGAGCGCCGGCGCCCCGCTGCCCGGAGCGGGTCGCTACGCCCTCACCGCCACGGCCCTGGGTGACGGGCGGATCCTGGTGGCCGGAGGCGACGATGGCAGCAGCGGTGGCACCGCGGCCATGTCGGCGGCCGCCATCTACACTGCCGGCTCAGGCTGGTCTTCGGTCGAGTCGATGAAGGTGGCCCGCTTCGATCAGGCGGCGGTACGTCTCAAGGATGGCCGCGTCCTCGTGTCCGGCGGTTCAGACGCCGCCGGTGCGCCCCTCGCCAGCGCCGAGATCTACGACCCGGCGACCGGCCACTGGACGCCTACGGGCAGCATGCGCACGGCGCGCTACGGCCACACACTGACGGTGCTCAGCAACGGCTGGGTCCTGGCCGCCGGCGGCCAGGCGAACGGTGCCAGCACCGGCTCGTCCGAGATATACGACCCCGCTACGGGTAGCTGGTCGCCGACGGGCTGGATGATCGGTGCTCGACGGTACCACTCGGCCACGCCCCTGGCGGACGGCTCGGTCCTCGTCGTCGGCGGTCATGGCGGCGATTCCTCCGCTTATCTGGCCACAGCCGAGGTGTTCACCCCGCCGGCGAGCTATCCGGCGACGACGTTTCACCCGATCGCGCCGGCTCGAATCCTCGACACACGCAGCGGCAACGGTCTCTCGGGCACGTTCACGAGTCGCGCGCCGCGACTGCTCCAAGTCACCGGCCGCGGCGGCGTCCCAACCGGCGCCGTAGCGGTCACGGGCATACTCACCGTCACGAACCAATCGACGTACGGCTACGTCACCGTGAGTCCGCAGCCAACCAACCAGCCCGGCTCGTCCACGCTCAACTTCCCGACTGGCGACAACCGGGCCAACAACGTGACGGTGGCCCTCGACCAGAGTGGTCGACTGGCTATGGTCTTCTGCGCAGGCCGAACCTTCTCCGACCCAGGAATCACGGACCTTGTCTTCGACGTAACGGGCTACTTCACGGCCGATGACACCGGCGCCACGTTCGATTCGCTGAGCCCCGTTCGACTGCTCGACACGAGAAATGGAACCGGGCTGGCCGGGAAGTTCAGCAGCAACGCGGCCCGGACGCTGCAAGTCACCGGCCAGAAGGTACCGTCGAGTGCGATCGCGGTGACTGGCAACCTCACGGTGGTGTATCCCTCCAGCTCCGGCTGGGCCTTCGCCGGACCGTCCCTGCCTGCCAATCCGGTGACGGTCAACGTCTCGATGGTCAATTCGGTCGCGGGCGACGTCAAGGCCGACGGCGTGACCGTGGCCCTGAGCAGCTCCGGCTCATTGAGCCTGGTATGGGAAGGGACGACAGGATCCACGTCCGACATCCTGTTCGACGTGACCGGCTATTTCGTCAGTGGCACGAGTGGCGCGCGCTTCGTGCCGATCGACCCGCTCCGTGTCGCCGATACGCGCATCGGTCTGCCGGCCCAGGGCCCCATCCTCGTGGCTCATCCCGTGGCCGTGCCGGTGGCTGGTCAGGGCCATATCGCCAGGACGGCCATAGCCATGTCCGGCAACCTGACCGTGGTCAACCAGACGGCGGCCGGCTACCTGACTGCCGCCCCGGTCGCCCCCACCACGCCGACGCAGACCTCGACGCTGAACTTCCCGGTGGGCGACATCCGGGCCAACGGCTTCGACGTGAGTCTGGCCGGCGACGGAAGCATCGGCGTGGTCTACTTCCCTGCGCCGCGGGCGGGCACGCAGTTCGTTGTGGACGTCACGGGCTACTTCACGCCCTGACCGGCGCCCTCTCTGTCCCGAACGGCGCCACAGCCGTACCCGGTCGGTCGCGCCTCCCGTAATGTGTAGGGACTGAGTTCTATTTCGCCGCCGACGCTCTTAGCGAAGCCGTACCGACGGCCGCTGCGTCCCGCCGGCCAGGCTCAGGCGGCAGCCCCCTTTTCCTGCGAGGAGCGTGTCCGTGGACGTGGTTGAGCTGGATCGTCTCCAGTTTGCCCTGACGATCAGCTTCCACTTCGTGTTTCCGGCCGTAACGATCGGTCTCGCCGGGTTGATCGCCATCGTCGAGACGCTTCGGTGGTGGACGAAGCACGACGTCTACGACCGCCTGTCCGTGTTCCTGACGAAGCTGTTCGCGATCACCTTCGTCATCGGGGTGGTCAGCGGGATCGTCATGGAGTTCCAGTTCGGGACGAACTGGTCGCGCTTCTCGGGGTTCGTCGGCGACATCTTCGGCGTCCCGCTGGCGGCCGAGGGCATCTTCGCGTTCTTCCTGGAGTCGGCGTTCGTCGGCGTGGTCCTGTTCGGTCGAGACCGGGTCGGCTCGACGGTTCGGTGGATCGCCGGCCTGCTCGTCTGCTTCGGCACCACCTTATCGGCCTTCTGGATCCTCGTGGCCAACTCATGGATGCAGACTCCGGCCGGCTTCAAGATCGTCACCGACTCGAGTGGCGTGCAGAAGGCCCAGATGACCGACTTCTTCGAGGCGATGTTCAATCCGTCGACCTTGCCTCGCTTCTTCCACACCATGGCGGCCTGCTGGGTCGTCGGCGCCTTCTTCCTGATGGGCATCTCCGCCTGGTACGTCCTTCGCGGGCGGGGCTCCGACGTCACGTCGTTCGCCCTGCGGATGAGCGTGGTCATCGCCTTCCTGGGGGCAGGGGCCATGTTCGCCACGGGGGATCTGCAGACGCGCGAGGTTCAGGCCAACCAGCCGGTCAAGTTCGCCGCGATGGAGGGCGTCTGCACGACCGCCACGAGCGTCCCGCTCGACCTAATCGCCGTGCCCCCGAGCCAGGGGTGCGTGGGCGGCACCGGCCCCGGAATCGCGATTCCGTACGGCCTGAGCGCGATGTCCGACCTCGATCCGAACGGTGTGATCAAGGGGCTCGACCAGGTTGACCCGTCGCTCTGGCCGCCCGTGGCCGAGACGTTCATGAGCTTCCACATGATGGTCGGGCTGGGTGCGCTGATGCTCCTGCTCATGGTGATCGGGGTCTTCTTCCTGTGGCGCCGTTCCCTCGAGAAGCATCGCTGGTGGCTGTGGCTGGCCGTGGCGGCCATACCCGCGCCGATTCTCGCCACCGAGCTGGGGTGGATGACCGCAGAGGTGGGGCGCCAGCCGTGGATCGTCCAGGGCTTGATGATGGTCTCGGCGGGCACCTCTCCCTCGGTTTCGGCGACCGACGTGTCCATCTCGCTCGTCGCCATCCTGCTGCTCTATGCCCTGCTCTTCTTCCTGTGGATCTACGGACTGACCAGGGAGATACGCCGCGGCCCGGAGGTCGGCGCAGAGGTCGCTCCGGTCACGCCGGCGGCTCCGATCGACGCTCTTCCCGCTTCTCGGGCCGTCTCTCCGTCCAAGTCGGACCCCAGTGGGAAGAAGGGGCGCTGAGATGCAGCTTTCGACCGTCTGGTTCCTCCTGATTGGCTTCCTGTTCTCCGGGTACGCGATCCTAGACGGCTTCGACCTTGGGGCTGGGGCAGTTCATCTGCTCGTCGCCCGCAACGACGCCGAACGGCGCCAGGTCCTGAACGCCATCGGCCCCGTGTGGGACGGCAACGAGGTGTGGCTGATCGCCGGCGGCGGCGCCCTGTTCGCCGCGTTCCCGCTCGTCTACGCTACGGTCTTCTCCGGGTTCTACCTAGCCATGGTGTTGCTGCTCGGGGCGCTGATCCTACGAGCGGTATCTATCGAGTTCCGCAGCATGGAGACGGCGAGGGTCTGGCGGCTCGGCTGGGACGTGGGCTTCTCGCTCGGGTCGGCGCTGGCGGCGGTGTTGTTCGGTGTGGCCCTGGGCAACGTGCTCCGCGGCATCCCGATCGATGCCGACGGCGCCTACCGCGGCGGCCTGGTCGGATTGCTCAACCCGTTCTCTGTCACGATCGGCATCCTCGCCCTGGGGCTGGCCGTCTTGCAGGGCACTTCCTGGCTCGTGCTCAAGACGGACGGGGCGCTGCAGGCTCGGGCGCGACGGGCCGGCGTCGCGGCGGCCGTCCTGGTGATTGTGGCGTGGACCGGAGCCACGGGTCTGGCCTGGACCGATGCCTCTCGCGTCTTCGACAACTTCGGGAACCCGCTGGCATGGGTTGGTCCGCTGCTTACGGCGAATGGGCTGCTGTACATGCTCATGGCCTTTCGGCTGAGGCAGGACGGGCGGGCCTTCCTCTTCTCCAGCCTGGCGGTCGTCGGCCTGGCGGCCACGGCGGGCACGGCCCTGTATCCGAACCTCCTTCCCGCCGTGAACGCCGCTCGGAGCCTGACCGTCGACAACGCTCACTCCTCCGACCTGGCGTTGGCGGTCATGCTGGTCGTTGCCGTGATCGGCATGCCGATCGTGCTGGCCTACACGAGCTTCATCTACTGGAAGTTCAAGGGCAAAGTCCGCCTCGACGGTGCGGGCTACTGAGTCGAGCCTCGGTCGGACGTCTTCGGTCTGCCGTCGCCTGCCGGCGCCCGGAGAGAGGCGACTCTGACGCGCAGCTAA
>PMNU01000160.1 GCA_003165675.1 Chloroflexota bacterium | reverse complement strand
CCCCCCGGCCTGAACTCGCCGCGCAGGATCGTGCCCGCCTCCAGCAGCCTCTCCAGCGCCTCGTCGACTCGTGCAACCGGAATCGCCCACCGTCGCGCAGCTTCCACCGAGTGGAACGGTCCGTGGCTCCGAGCCCATCGGGACACCAGGCCGTCGAGCGCCGCCTCGACCGGCCCGAGGAACGCCGCCGGCACGCCCACCGGCATCGCGACGCCCAGGGCATCGCGGTATCGGCCGGCGTCTTCGATCGCGACCCAGCGGACGCCACCGGCGATTCGCAGGGCCACGGCCCGCCTCGATCCCTCCAGCGCGGCCAGCCACTCTCCGGCGGCAGACGGCTCCACGGTCCGCGCCGCCACTTCGTCGACGGTCAGGTCGCCCAGCCTGCGCAGCAGGTCGTGCAGCGAATCGACCGAGCGAGCCGCGCGCTCGGCCACCAGGGCCTGAAGCGCCAGCTCGAGATCGGCCAGCGCCTCCGGATCGATAAGGTCCCGCAACTCCTCCTGGCCAAGCAGCTCGCGCAGCAGCTCGCGATCGAGGGCCAGCGCGCCGGCCCGCCGCTCCGCCAGCGGAGCGTCCCCCTCGTACATGTAGGCGGCCAGGTAGTCGAAGAGCAAAGAGCCGGCGAACGGCGACGCCGCGACCGTCTCCACGTCCCGAACCTCTATCTCGCGCCGCGCCACTCCCCCCAGAACCTCGCGCAGGGCCGGCAGGTCGAAGAGATCGGCGAGACATTCGCGATAAGTCTCGACGATGATCGGGAACGATCCATACCGGCTCGCCACGGCGAGCAGCCCGGCGGAACGCTGCCGCTGCTGCCACAGAGGGGTTCGCGTTCCCGGCCGTCGCCGGGGCAGGAGCAGCGCCCGGGCGGCGTTCTCGCGGAACCGCGCCGCGAACATGGCAGAAGAACCGAGCCTGCCTACGACCAGATCCTCGACCTCTTCGGCCGAAGGAAAGAGCAGGTCGAGGAGNNGCCCGGCCCCTCCGAGCCCGGCCCCTCCGCCGGCGACCTCGCCTTCGGGCAGCCGGATCGCGATGCCATCGTCGGACCAGATCGTCTGGGCTCCCTGCCCCAGCCGCTCCTCCAGCCGCGACTCGATCGCCAATGCCCAGGGCGCATGCACTCGTCCGCCGAATGGCGTCAGCAGAACGACCCGCCAGTCGCCCAACTCGTCGCGAAACCGCTCCACGACGATGCGCCGATCGGTCGGAAGCCATCCGGCCATCTCCCGCTCCTCGGCGAGGTAGCCCAGAACGTTCTCGGCCGCAAGGTCGTCCAGGTCGTGGTGCTCGAGCAGCCTCCGTCGCGCTCGCTCGCGTCCCCGTTCGCCGTGCCCAAGATCGGCCTCGAGCTCGCGCACGAACTCGCCCAGCGCCCGTCCCAGCTCGATCGGCCGGCCGAGCCCGTCGCCGTGCCAGAAGGGGATCTTGCCGGGCACNNACCTCGCCGACGCGGGTCTCGTAGACCATCTCCTCGTCCAGCTCGCCGACTCGCCGGCCCGGCGTCCCGGCCTCGCCGACCAGGAAGACCGGGTAGAGCCCGCGGTCCGGGATGGTGCCGCCGCTGGTGATCGCGACCGTCCGCGCATCGCGCCGCCCTTCGACGCGTCCCGTCTCGCGATCCCACACCACGCGCGCCTTCAGCTCGGCGAACTCGTCAGAGGGATAGGCGCCGGCCAGCATGCCGAGGACCGCCTCGAACCCATCGCGGGTCAGGCTCTCGTACGGCGCCGCCCGTCGAACCGCCTCGAACAGCTCGTCGGCCGTCCAGGGCTCGCGCACCGTCATCGCCACGATCTGCTGGGCCAGGACGTCGAGCGGGTTGCGCGGCAGCTTCGTNNAAGAAGACGCCGCGGCTGGGCTCGCCCACCTGATGCCCCGCCCGACCGACGCGCTGCAGACCGCTGGCCACGCTCGCCGGGCTCTCGACCTGGATCACCAGATCGACCGCGCCCATGTCGATACCGAGCTCCAGAGAGCTGGTCGCGACGATTGCCGGCAGCCGCCCGGCCTTGAGGGCCTCCTCGATCTCGACCCGCTGCTCGCGGGCGAGCGATCCATGATGGGCCCGAACCAGCTCTTCGCCGGCCAGCTCGTTGAGGCTGTTGGCGAGGCGCTCCGCGAGCCGGCGCGAGTTGCAGAACACGATCGTGGAACGGTGCTCGCGGATCAGCTCGAGGATCCGAGGATGGATCGACGGCCAGATGCTACGGCGCGCCGGCGGCCCGCCGACCGGGCCGCCGGGCTGTTCCTCGGGCGGCAACGGCTCGCCGAGCTTGCCCATGTCCTCGACCGGGACGCGGACGGACAACTCGAGCGGCTTGCGCGAACCGGCGTCGACGATGTGGACGTCGCGCGACTCCCCCGCCCTGCCGGGCCCGACGCCGCCGAGGAAACGGGCGATCGTCTCGACCGGGCGCTGCGTCGCCGACAGGCCGATCCGCTGCGGCGGCCGCGCGGTCAGCTTCTCCAGCCGCTCCAGGCTCAGAGCGAGATGAGCGCCGCGCTTGGTCCCCGCCAGAGCGTGGACCTCGTCGACGATCACGTGCTCGACCCCGCGGAGGATCTCTGAGGCCGCGCTCGTCAGGATCAGGTAGAGGGACTCGGGCGTGGTGATCAGGATGTCCGGCGGGTGGCGGACGAGGTGGCGGCGCTCGTCGGCCGGGGTGTCGCCGGTGCGGACGCCGACCTCGATCTGGGGCGCGGGCTCGCCCAGCCGGTCGGCCGCGAGTCGGATCCCGGCCAGCGGGACCCGCAGGTTCCGCTCGACGTCATAGATGAGCGCCTTGAGCGGCGATATGTACAGGACGCGAACCGTGGGACTCTTGGGCCGCGGCTCGCGGGCCAGCCGGTCGAGGGTCCAGAGAAACGCGGCCAGGGTCTTGCCGCTGCCCGTCGGGGCGTGGATCAGAGTGTGGCTCCCGGCCGCGATGCTCGCCCAGCCGCCTACCTGCGCCGGCGTGGGGGCCGCGAAGGCCGACCGAAACCACTCCGCCACCGGCGGGCTGAACAGATCGAGCGGGTCGTCGCGCGTGTGGCGCGGTTGGGTCGAACGGGCCACGAGGCATCAAGTATAGGCGGGCGGTCGGTATTAGACCATCCGTTCTACACGATCGGAGGAGCCGGCGGGCTGATCCACGACGCGGAGACCTCGGTCCGGAACGTCGCGATCGTTCGACTGATCGCCGACCCGGCATACATAGCGGTGTACGCGGCCCAAGCCGCCGGGGGCGCAACGGCGAGCGCCGTCGCGCAGACGACAGCCCCGCCGCCCGCGGCCGCCGCCGTCGCGCCCACGAACCGGCTCTGGCAGTGGACGCGGGCCTCTGCCGGAGCCAGGCGGTATAGACGCTCGTTGGTCGCCAGGGCCCCAGCGTTGCCCCCGGCGGAGAACAGCGCAGCGCCGGCGAGAAGGAGTGCCGGGGCGAGCGGATCCGCCGGAATTGCCGCGACGCAGCACACTGCCGCAATTGCCCTGATGACGAAGCTGGCTCGAAGGACGCGGCTCGACGAGCCGCCCAGGAGGAACGAGCCCACCGCCAGCGAGCCGGCCAGAGCGCCGGCCGCCGCGACGCCGGAAAGGGCCACGGCGAAGCCGGCCGACATCCCGAGAACGCTCAGGGCGTAAAGCGACTGGGAGGGTATGAGGCCCTGCCCAAAGTAGGCGATCGAGCTCACGTCGGTGAAGCGCCGGAATGCGGGCGGCATCTCGGTGCTTCCGGCCGCCTCGCGAGCTACGAGCACACGCCCGGGGCGGGGAAGCCGGGCCACGGCCGCCGGAGTCAGAATTGACGCTACTCCGCCGACGAGGAAGAAGGCGACGTAGGCCCACAGCCCGATCGCTCGCGTACCCGCATCCAGGGCGAAGCCGGCGGGCAGGAGGAGGGCCGTCGAGAGGGCCATCGTTAGAGCGCCCATGCGGGGCCCGACGAGACGGCGCTCGGCGTCGGGCAGCACGACGGCCGTCCAGAGGGTGATGTTCGAGCCCGAAAGAACGCCGGCAGTCTGACCCACTGCCACGGTTACGGAGATGAGCGCGATTCCCAGGAGTTGATCCACGGCGCCACCCGCCACGCCGGCCACGATCGCGGCGAGGACGAAGCCGCGGAGCTCGGCCAGGGCCAGACCCAGCGTCAGCCCGCGCAGGTTGCCCTTCAACCGCCGCAGGATCTGCGGCGCCAGGGCCTGCAGCGCCGCCCCTCCGACCGGGGCGGCGCCGACCACGACGACCAGCGCCGGGGGCGCGCCCAGCCGCAGTAGCAGCGGGACAAAGAGCGCGTCCGAGGCGTACGACGCCGTGAAGGCCTGGCCGACGGCGATAGCCTGGAAGGCCCGATACTGCGGCGCCGCGAACGCGCGCCAACGAGTGGGCCGGGGCAGATGCATCGCCGACTAGAGTACGCCGAGTCCCGGTTGAGACGGTGGAGCCGGGTCTGCCGGGCGAGTGGGACCGACGACGCTCAGCGCTGACGGGACCGACGGGGCGACGGACATATAGAGACGGCGAGCCTTGCGGCCCGCCGTCTCTGAGTGCAGGGGGAAAAGTGGGACGAGACTCTCCCTGCCTCCTGGTTTGCGGATTGACCCTACCCCAGGGCGTACTTGACGGCCGGGAGCCTCTGGGCAATGGCCAGCTTGGCCACTACCGTGTCCAGGGCGTATGCGCCGGCGCCGACGATGGCGATCGTCGCCGCGGCGAGGCCGTACATGAACTGCTCATTGAACGGGCCGTTGGCAAAGCTCCAGTTGGAGACGAACAGCAGAGCCATGAGGATCGTGCCCATGACGGCGGCGAAGCGTGTCGCGAGACCGAGGATGAGCGCGACGCCAATCGAGACCTCGCCGAAGACGACGAGGGTATCGATGACCGAGACGAGCGAGGCGTTGCCGGCCAGACCAGCCCAGAAGCCATGCGTCGGGTTGACCACCGCCGTCGCGGCGCTGCCGAGCCAGGCACCCGTCGTGCCGAACTTGAGGTAGGCGGCCGAGGTAAACGGCGTGCCGCTGGCCCACATGAAGAACTTGTCCAACCCTGCAAACAGGAAGCCGAGTCCGAGCCCAGCCCTCAGGAGGAAGATTCCGCGGTCCTTGCTATCCATCGTTGTTCCCTGCACCTTTCGCTGCCGGTCTGCGATCCGGATGCTCCCGAACGCCAGACCCGTGACTTCGATAAATCGAATGTATAGGTAGTAACTGTTTGGACGTCGTGCCGTTGGTCCCAAACGAATGGGCCGCTCGGACTGTTAATACGTCTATAGTCAGTATTGGTTGTTTGAAACAAGGGTACGGAGGCCCGACGAGGGTCCGAACCGGCCACATTGAGGTTGGCAGGCTGGAGCGCCTGCGGCGCGTGAGGCCGCTCGATGGCGCCCGGGAACACTCCTCCGCCGAGTGTGCAGACGCCGCTGTCTACTCGGACCCTCAGGGGCGAGGGAGCCAGCCGTCCGCCATTGCCGCCACTTCCGCCGCTACTCCGTCCGGCAGATGGACGGCAAGCAGCGCGTACGGATCGGCCGCGGCCACGTCCGGAGGAAGTGAGCGCAGATGGAAGGCTCGGACGAGAAGCCGCTCGGCCACTTCCCGGCGCACCGCCCGGGGCAGCGGGTCGATCGGGTCGCGTTCGGCGGCGGTGTGGAGCGCGACGAGAGCGCGGCCACGGCGGTCCTGCTCGTCGACCAGAGCCCCCAGCATTGCCGCAGCCAGGCCAGCTCGGCGCCACTCCGGCGCCACGCCCAGCGCCACGAGCCGGTCCACGCGGTCGGGCGCGGTGGGCGCCGACATCGCGACGCCGACGAGCCACTCCCCGCTGACGGCGCCCGTGGCGGCCGCGCCGGCACGCAGTGCGGCGCGGAGGAGATCGGAGGCGAGGGTCGGGTCGGCAATGGCGACCACTCCCGGTGCCACTCTGAGCGACTCCACGGCCGCGGGAGTCAGGGGCGCGACCAGGGTGGGCGCCGCCCGGCGGGCCGGCCGCGCTCTATCGGTCCGTGGCCCCTGGCCGGCCTGTGTCGCCCTGCGGGCCGGCGGCGCTTCTGCCGCCGGCGCGGTGCGCATCGTCATCTCGGGCACGGCCTCGTCGGGTTGCCACCAGCCCAGCTCCTCGGCAACGCTCAGCAGGGCCGGCACCGCGACGGTCCGGACAAGCTCGACCGTTCGCCCGTCTCTCTCGGCCGCCGTCTGGCTGATCGATCGCTCGGCCGGAAGGCCCGGTCCGTCTTCGAATCTGGTGGGCAGCGGAGCCTCGTCCCAGCGATGGGCATCGCCCTCCCATCGCACCCGCCAATCCGACGGAAGCCTATCGGGCGCCTCCCGATGCGCGCCCGCCAGCCACGTCAACGCCCAGACTCGCGGCACGACTCGGTACACGGCGTAGCCGCCGCCCCCCGTGGCGAACCACCGTCCACGGGCGTATCGGTGGGCCATGCGATCGACCAGTCGGGCCGCCTCTCCCATCGCCGTGGTCGTGAGAGAAAGGTGTGCCAGCGGATCCCAGACGTGGCCGTCGGCGCCGTGCTGGCTGACCACGATATCCGGCCCGAACGACGCAGCCAGGAGCGGAACAAGCGCTCGTACCGCCGCCAGCCATGGCTCGGGCCCGGAAAGCGGCTCCAACGGGACGTTGATCGACGTACCCGCCGCACTCCCCTCCCCCAGCTCGGCCACGAAACCCGTCCCGGGGAAGAGCGACCGGCCCGACTCGTGGAAGGAGACCGTCATGACGCCCGGATCGCGATAGTGGAGCGATTGGACGCCGTCGCCGTGATGAACGTCCAGGTCGACGTAGAGCACGCGTAGACCGTCGCGCCTCGCCCGGGCGATGGCCAGGGCCACGTCGTTGTAGATGCAGAAACCGCTCGCCCGCGACCTCATCGCGTGGTGCAGTCCACCGCCGGGGTGGTACGCGTGCTCGAAGTCGCCGCGCAGGATCGCCTCGATAGCCCGGATCGACCCATCCGCAACCGTGGCCGCCGCCTCGTGCATTCCGGCGAAGGCCGGATCGTCCCCGGGTCCGATTCCCGAATCTGGCGGTCCGGCGGGATCGGCCGAGAGACGGCGCACCGCGGCGACGTAGTCGATCGAGTGGAGCCACTCGAGCTCGTCGTCGGCCGCGGGCTCGGGCGCCAGCCCCGGCTCGGCCCCGACCGCCCGCAGCAACTCGATCCCCGGCCCGAAGCGCCTGGGGCTGAGCGGATGCCGCGGCCCGAAGTCGTAGGTGAGCGAGCGCGGCCCAAAGACGAGGAGCGGACCTTCAGCCATGACTTGCCACGGTCCAATCATCGCGCGGCAGTCGGTGCGCGTCCCAAACCGAGTGGCCCGGGCCCGTCTCGCGGGCGAACCCGCTTGCCTCGGCTTTGGCCCCTCCGCCGTCAGTTCGACGACGGCAGGCCGATCCAGAGCTGTCCATCGTGAGCGACCACCACGCCGGTCGGACCCACGGCCCACTCGGTGTCGGAGTCGTACGGCGGTTGATCCCCGCTCTGGGCGAGGGTCACCAGCCCGCCGGCGGTCCAGGTCGACAGCGACATTCCGTCGCCATATGGATTGTCGAAAGTACCGTTCCGCGCCTGAAGCTGGATTCCGTGCCGACCATCGGTCTGGAAATCAGCTTCGCCCTGGGTATTGCTGCCGCCGAACGGATTGAGAGTGACGGGCTGAGCCAGCGGTTCCCAGGTCCGGCCGTCGTTGGACACCCAGGTCGCCACCGCGAAGTCTGGGCCGGAGTTGCTGAACGCTACCAGGGTGTGGTCGTCCAGACGCCACACCCACATCTGGATCGGGTAGGCAGCCTTGGCCCCCGGCAGTTGGGCCTTGACCCAATCGGCTCCATCTGAGGACCACCAGGCCGCCGGCACTCTGAGAGGGGGCGTTGGGCTGGGTTTCGCGGATGGGTCAGCGATCGTAGCGCCGCAACTCCGTTCGCCCGTGTCTTCGGTCGACCCGACGAGCACGTCGCCTGCCGAGAACGCAGTGCCGTCGTCAATGCGCGAGGTCGCGAAGGCCGGCGAATCGAGTTTGACGGGAGCCCAGCTCTGGCCGTCGCGCGAAGTCCAGACCGCCTGTCCGATCGTGTCCGTGGCGACGAACCCTGTGGAGCCGCCGGACACATTCCAGATCACGGCCTGTCCAAATGCCTTCCCCATGTCGACCGCCTGCCACGTGACGCCGTCACTAGAGGTCAGCAGCCCCTCCACCCACGTGTCCCCGCAGGCACCGGACTCTTCGACGGCCAGCAACCCGGCCGGTCCCTCAAAGACACCACGAATGTCATAGACGCCGTTCGTCTTCTGCTGCACCACGTTCCCGGCCTGCCAGTGCACTCCGTCGCTTGAGTAGCTCGCAGTTGTGGTGGTGTCTTGCTTGTCGCCCGTTTGGGTCCCCACGTTTTGGACCCAGAAGCGCACGAAGCCCCGGCTCCAGCCGGCCATCTCGAAGACCGGATCGGAACTGAAGACTCCCGAAGCGTCAGGTTCAATGGACGGTGTCGCCAGAAGAGGTGACGCCGGCACTGACACCCAGCGGATGCTCTTCCACGTCCCCGACGGAGCGAGTGGCACGGTCGACCGGTCGGTCGCGGCCGGGGTGGATGTGGACGCCGCGGTAGATGAAGCAATGGCTGCAGCCGATGGAGACGGTGATGCGGATGCCGATACGGGTGCCGTTGCAGCGGGGCTGGCCGCCGGCAAAGGTGCGGGTGAGCCGCTCGCAGCCACCCCAACGCAACCTGCCGCTACCAGCGCAGTGAACGCCACGAGTGCGCTGCGCCTGCGCCAACTACGACCCCTGAGGACTATCGACTCCACGGCTTGCCCCTCCGGGAGATCATCGCTGCGGGAACGCGTCGGTGGCGCAATTGTAGAAGGCCGTGGGATGGTTGTCGACGCCGGGTGACCCGTCCGAACCGCGCCTTTTCGGCCAGCTGCGAGCCGGGCCCAGGGGTTACGCTGCCCGGCGTGAGCACGAGCCAGTCCTCCTTCCTGATCTGCCCCATCCGACCCGAGGAGTACGTGCGGCTCGGCGAGCTCACTGTCGCCGCATACCACTCGCTGCCCGCCGTGATGCCGCACCAGGGGGAATACGACGAGCGGCTGCGGGACGTGGCCCACCGAGCCGGAACCTCGTGCGTTCTCGTAGCCGTGGGACCCGCCGGAGAGGTGCTCGGCGGCGTGACCTACGTGAGCGGACCCGACGATCCCTATTCGGAAGAGCTGAGCGAGGGCGAGGCGGGCATACGAATGCTCGCGGTGGATCCCGCGTACCAGGGCCGCGGCATCGGTCGTGGCCTGACGCAGGCCTGCCTCGAGCGTGCCCGAGCCGACGGCCGGCGCCGCCTCGTGCTCCACACCGGCGACGGGATGCCCGCGGCGAAACATCTCTACGAATCGCTCGGCTTCGAGCGGAAGCCCAGCATCGACTTCTCGCCTGTGCCGGGGATCGACCTGATCGGCTACGCCCTGGACCTTGCCGGCAGCGCGGACGAGCCCGGAGACGGACCCGGCCTCGTGGACCCGCAGCGCTCCTGACGCGGCCGGCTGCCCCCTAATCGATGGAGGGCAGGCTCGCGTTCGCGCCCATGCCGGCAGGCACCGGCTCCTCCGCTCCGCGCGCCGGACCGCCGCCGATCCGCACGTGGCTGCGCAACACGGCTGCTGCCGCAACGGCCTCCGCCCCGAGGGTTATGGCGCCGTTCATGACCAGCGCAGCCGGTGTGCCCCATAGCCCGCCAACGCCACCGGTCAGCCCGTTACCGATCGGCGTCGAGCCGGAGAAGACGGTCGTGTAGACGCTCATGACCCGGCCCCGGAGCGGCCCAGGGACGGTGATCTGGATCAGCGAGTTGGCGCTGACCGACGTCGCGATGGCACCAACGCCGGCGAAGAAGACGGCTACCAGCGCGATCGGGTATGAGTTGGTGGCTGCAAGCACGAATTCGGCCACGCCGAGCACCACGCCGCCGCCAATTAGAACTCGGAGCCGCGGCCGCTGAAGCATGGCGACTGACACTGCGGCCACGAGCGCCCCGGCGCCCATCGACACGTACAGGACTCCGAATCCATTGGGTCCAACGTTCAGGACGCTGGCGGCCATGACCGGCAGAACGACGTTGAAGTTCATACCGAAGGTGGACACGAACCCGATCACGGCGATGGCCAGCAGCACAACCGGCGTGTTCCAGACGTATCGCAGGCCTTCGCCCAGGTTAGTGCGGACCGCCGTCAGCGTCCTTGGCATTGCCAGTCGAGCCGCCGGCCTCAGCTCGCTGTCGCGCATGGCCAGCAGGCCGATGACGACGGCCCCGTAGCTGAGCCCGTTGAGGATGAAGCAGAGGGCNNACGGCCGAGTTAAGCGCAATGGCGTTGGCCACGTCGTCACCGCCGACCATCTCGACGACGAACGACTGGCGCGCCGGCATGTCCGCCGTGTTCACCAGGCCAAGGAGGAATCCGAGCACAAACACGTGCCAGACCGCGACCAGGTGGAAGTAGACGAGCCCGCCCAGGACGAGCGCGAGCAGGCCTGCCGTGGTTTGGGTTCCGATCAACGTCATCCGCTTGGGCCAGATGTCGGCGACGATCCCGCCGAACAGGCCCAGCACCAGGACCGGCAGGAACTGCACCGCGCCGAGCAGGCCGAGGTACACGATGGCCTGGTTCGGCCCAACCAGGGTCACCATGAGCCAGGCCTGGGCCAGGGTCTGCATCCACGTTCCGGTGACGGAGATCAGCTGACCGACGAAGAAGAACCGGAAGTTGCGGTGCTTCAGGGCACGGCCGGCTGCCGTGAATCGGACCCGTCCGCCCAGCATCATGGCGCACCCTCGCTCTCGAGGACTGGCCGGCTCTCCAACCCGTCAAAGCGACGGACGTGGGTCATCACCGTTCGCTCGACGCCAGCTGGTCGATCTTGACAGCCGTCCCGGCCCGTTTGGCCTCCGTCTCGTCGACCATCGCCTGGAGCCGGCCGATCTTGGTCTGCAGCATCGCGATCTGATGGTCGTAGCGAACCAGTCGGTCGCGCAGGATCCGGGACCGTTCGGACGGGTCCGTCGTGGCGTGGAAGGCGGCATGGCCGCGCTCACGAGCGGCGTCGTCCTCCATCAGCTGGGCGATCTCGGCCAGGGAGAAGCCGGCGTCGTCGCGAAGGCCCTTGATGAAGCGCAGCCGCTCCAGGTCCGTGTCGTCGTAGAGGCGGTAGTCGCCTTCGGATCGCGCGGCGGGCCGCAGCAGGCCCAGTTCCTCGTAGTAGCGCACCGAGCGAGGCGTCAAGCCGACTTCGGCGGCGGCTTCCTGAATACGCATCAGCCGACCTGCCGGGGCCTGCTCTTCTTGCGTATCGGTCATGGGCGAATCCTAGCGCAACCTTGCCGTTTACGTGAAAGTACGGGTTGGCGAACGATCGGACGACCTCGGCCCTCGGAACACCCGGCGCCCTCTCCTGGACACAACTGGATGGCGCGCTATGCTCCGGCTTCGCGGACCGCCCAGAACGGCCCGCGCTGCGAGGTGCGATCCAATGGCGCGTTCGATGTGGAAGGGGGCAATCCAGTTCGGCCTGGTGACGATTCCGGTGAAGCTGTACCTGGCCACGGAATCGAAGGGCGTGAGCTTCAACATGCTCCACGCNNGTTGCGCCGGGCCAGTACGTTGTCGTCACGGACGAGGACATGGCGGCGGTGCCGCTGAAGACCGTTCGCTCGATCGAGATCGAGCAGTTCGTTCCGGCCGACTCCGGGGGCGAAGCGACGCGCTTCGTCAAGGGGGCGTACTACCTGGAGCCCGAGCCTGTAGCACGCAAAGCCTTCTTCCTTCTCAAGCAGGTTCTGGCCGAGCGGGGCCTGCGGGCCATCGCCAAGATCGTGCTGAGGGACCGCGAGCAGCTGACCGCCATAGACCCGTTCGGTCCGACGATGCTCCTGTCCACGCTGTACTGGCCGGACGAGGTCCGCTCGCCCGGTGAACTGTCGCTGCCCGAGGCGGACGTGGAGATCAGGCCCGCCGAGCGAGCCATGGCCGGGCAGCTCATCGACGCCATGACGAATGAGTTCGACCCTGCCGGGTACCACGACGAGTACCGCGAGGCGCTGCTGGCGATCATCGAGGCAAAGGCCGCGGGCGAGGAAATCGCCGAGCCGGCCGCGGCCCCCGCGGTGGGCGTCACCGACCTTGTGGCCGCCCTCGAGGCCAGCGTCGCCGCAGCCAGGGCCGCGCGCGCGAGCGCCGCCCCCGAGACCCTCACGGTTAAGTCGAGGCCCCGCAGGGCCGCTAAGGCGCCGGCTCCGGTGGTGGCAGTCGAACGCGAAGTCGAAGCCTCCCCGGTCCGCCGCCGCAAGTCCGCCTAGCCGGGCCGAGCGGCTGGAGGCCGGTAGTTCGGCCGAGGCTGGAAATCCCCCACTCCCACTCGGCCGCTCCGTTAACCTACGCGCATGTCCGGACATCCCTGGCCGCTCTTCGACCTGCGCATTCGAACGCCGCGCCTGGAGCTACGGCTGCCGACCGACGAGGACCTCCTGAGACTGGTTGGCGTGGCCAGCGCGGGGGTCGTCGACCGGGATCGAACGGTCTTCCTCGTGCCATGGCACAAGCTTCCGTCGCCCGCCTTCGAGCGCCAGTTCCTTCTTCACTGGTGGGGTAACCGCGGCCGCTGGAGCCCGGAGGCCTGGTCGCTTGGACTCGTGGCCAGGAAGGACGGTTGCCCGATCGGAATCCAGGAAGTGATGGCTCGCGACTTCGCCATCAAGCGCGTGGTCATCTCGGGGAGCTGGCTGGGACGTGAGTTCCAGGGCCAGGGGCTTGGAACCGAGGCTCGGGCCGCGATTCTCGCCCTGGCCTTCGACGGCCTCGGAGCGGACGCCGCCGAGTCCGGCTACTTCGAGGGCAACGCCGCATCCGCTCGAGTCTCGGAGAAGCTCGGCTACCGCATCTGGGGCAACGAGGTTCTCGCGATCGAAGGCAAGCGGGAATTGGAAATCAAGGTGCGCTGCACCCGCGAAACCTGGCGGCGCGACCTCGTCCCGGTCACGATCGAAGGCCTGGAGCCGTGCCTGAAGCTCTTCGGCGTCGGCGATCTCGGCCCGGACGAATGGGCGACCCTGTAGACAGTTGACGGCCCCGCGGCCCGCCGGGGAGTGACCCGGTCGGCGCCCGGCGGCTCAGGCCGAGGCGGAGCCGAGCACCGGAGCGCGCGCACCTGAGGGTGCGTAAGCGAGGAGCGCAGGCGACAACGAAGGCATGGGCCGTCAGGCGCCGAGCGGCTTAGCGGTCGCCGGCCCGGCGCCCCACCAGCCACCACGCGAACGGGAAGATTCCGGCCGCGATCGCGAGCTTGATGGCGTCCCCGATCACGAAGGGCAGGAGGCCCTTCTCGACCGCTGTCTGCGGCGAGAAGTGCGCGGCGACGGCCAGCCAGGGCACGCCGACGGCATAGATCAGGACNNGGCCGCGGCGAAGAGGAAGCCGACGAGATACCCGCCCGGGGCGCCCAGCACCACGCCGCTCGACCCGAGGCTGATGATCGTGCTCAGGCCGTGGGACTGACCCGCATACACCGGCAGGAAGAAGCCGAGAGCCAGATACAGCGCCACCGACAGCGCCCCCCGGCGAACTCCGAGGGCGCCGCCAACCAGCAGGACGGACAGGGTCTGCCCGGTGATCGGGACGGGGTTGTCCGGCAGCCACACCGTCACGTTGGCGGTCAAGGCGATGAACGCCGCGCCGACGCAGATCAGAGCCAGATGCCGGAATCGAGCGCTCATGCGCTCACCGACCCGGATCGGAATCAGGAAGTCGGCGATGGTTATGCCGCGCTCGGCGGCCGGGAGGCGGTTCATATGGTGGGTCGCGAGCATGCGTCGTTGGTCCTTCTGCGGCGCGGCTGCGGCGCTGGCACGATCGGACACTTCTCGTGGTCCGAGCGCGCCGAGTGTAGCAAACGAGGCCAGGGGCGCGAACGAGGCGTGTCGGCGAAGCGTGCCAGGGTGACCATCGGGACGGCTATTCGTGCTGGAGGGCTCGAACGATCGACCCACGGCTCGCCAGACCGGCCGGGTAGACCGACGCGGTGATGCTGATGAGAACGCCGAAGCAGACCGCGAGCCCGATCGACAGCCACGGCGGATCGAAGACGAGCCCGAAGCCCCAGCTCGACCACGAGACCAGCAAGGCGCCCACAATCAGCCCCACGACAGCCCCGACGACCGCCCCGATGATGCCCAGGACGCCGGCCTCGATGACCACCATGCCCCAGACCTGGCGGCTCGTCATGCCGGTGGCTCGCAGAACGCCGATCTCGCGGACACGCTCGAGAACGCTCATCGAGAAGGTGTTGAACATGCCCAGGCCGGCGACGAAGACCGCGATCAGGGCCAGAGCGTCGAGCAGCTTGAACACGCGATCCAGCGCATCGCCCACCGTCCCTGAGACCCGATCCAGGTCATCCGGTTCGAGCGCGTACGACGCGGCCTCAGAATCGAGCGCCGTCCGCGCCGTCGACTCCTGGCCGGCTACATATCGAACCGCGTAGAAGTCGGCCCCGGTGACGCCGAACTGCGTCAGCGCATCCGACCAGCCCACCAGGATCGCCTCCTGGGCCTCGGCCGGTATCGAGTGGGCCACGATGCCGACGACGCGAAGTTGCATGAGGGACGGGCCGGTCGCGAACTGCATCGAGTCGCCCAGGCCGATGCCCGCCTGGTCGGCCAGCGATTTCGGGACGATGACGGCGCCGCCCGAGTCGAGCGCTCCCAGCGCCGACGCCGGATCGCCGGCGAGGAAGTCCAGGCGGCCGTCGACGAGGTAGTCGTGGCCGACGATCGCCGCCGCCTCCTGACGCACGACCGACTTCTCCGGCTTTCCGTCCTTCTGCGACGTGAAGACGTACGGCACGCCGAAGAGCCCGATCGGCGAGAGGGACTTGACGCCGGGCGTCGCGGCGAGCTGGTCTCGAATCGGGTCCGTCGTGGAAACCGGTCGAATCGAAGTCAGAAGCTCGCTGCCGGGAATCGTCTCGGCCAGCCAGCTCGAGCCGATCTTCCGCACATCCTGGGCCGCCGTCCCAAGGGCCACGACCATGGCCAGCGCCACGACGAGCGCCCCGACGGTGAGAGCGGTGCGGCTGCGATCGCGAGACAGCGAGCTGCGAGCCAGCCGCTCCTCGTTGCGGAAGATCCGGAACGGCAACCCGGCGATTCGCAGCAGCGGCCCCAGCAGGCGCGGAAGGAGCAGCACAGCGACGAGCAGCAGGCCGTAAACGACCAGCGGCCCACCCGTCGGGGAGCTGGCGCCGGCGGCCAGAGGGCCGGCGCCGGCGCTATCGGTGCTGTCCGCCTGCGGCCAGACGGCCAGCGCCGCGACCGCCAGGACGCCGAAGACGACGACCAGCCAGCGCAGGCGGGCCGCCCCCGCAGACGTACCCGAGGGACCGCGCCGCAGCGCCTCCACTGGTGGTATTCGACCGGCTCGCCAGGCGGGCTCGAGCGATGCTGCGATGGTCAGGGCCACGCCGACGAGGAGGGCCATCGCGACCGAGCCGGCCGAGACCGCCGGCGCCGCCAGCGCGATCGGCCCCGACGAACCGATCCACGACAGCGTCAGGGCGGCCAGAGCGACGCCCAGGACGACGCCGGCCGCGGAGCCAATCAGGCCCAGGGCCAGGGCCTGGAGCAGGACGAGGCCCATGACCTGCGAGCGCGTCGTTCCGGCCGCCCGCAGCAGCCCAACGTCGCGCGTCCGCTCGGCCACCGTCATCGACATCGTGTTGAAGATGAGGAAGGCGCCCGCGAAAAGAACCACCGCCGCCACGAGCAGGAGGGCGCTGCGGAAGTCGGCCATCTCGGCCCGCAGCGAAGCAGCCAGGTCCTCGGTGCGAGACAGCAGGTATGGCTCGGTCTTGATGCTGACGTCGAGCTGGCCGATGAGCTCGTCGACGGAAACGCCCGAGGCCACGCCAAGATCCACGCGAGTCACGCCCGTCGTCCCGAACAGCGTCTGCGCCGAGCCCAGCGGGATGAAGACGAGCCGGCCCTCGGCCTCGGGGAGCGGCCCGTCCCCGATCACGATCCCAACTATCTGGTAGGCCTGCGGCCCGGCCGCCACGGTGCCGTTGAGAGAGATCGAATCCCCGATCCGGAGGCCTTCCTGGTCGCCCAGGGTCTGGGTGATCAGGGCCGAGCTCACGTCGCCGGCGGTCAGCAGCCGGCCCGAGGCCAGCGGCATGTCGTGGAGCTGTGGCTCCTTCACCGGGTCGATGCCCAGAACAGTCACCGGCGGGGGCAGCTTTGCGGACGGCGTCTGGTTGGCCCTGGCCGACAGGTACGTCTTTCGTTCGAGGGCCGGTGCGGCCACGGACACGCCCGCCGCCCCGGCGATCACGTTCACGGTGTCCCGGCTGAGACCGCTCTCCTCGAGAGCCTGGACGCGCAGATCCGTGTGGCCCATCTCGTCGGCTGCGGCCTTCTCCACCGCCGCATCCATCGTCGCACCGGCCGAGAGCGAGGCGAACAGGACGGCCACTCCCAGCGCGATGCCGGCCATGGACAGGAAGCTGCGTACCTTGCGCGCACCGAGCGTCCGCCAGGCCAGCGACGAGAGGCGCCGCACCGGCTAGAGACCCAGTTGGGCGAGGCGGGCGATCAGCGGACCGGCTTCATGGGTGGTCCGGCGCCCGAGTTCGATCTCGTCGCGGATGCGGCCGTCGCCTACCACCAGCACCCGATCGGCATAGGCGGCGGCGCGAGCATCGTGAGTGACGAGCACGATCGTCTGGCCCCGCTGGTCGCAGGAACGCCACAGCTCGTCGAGGATCTCCCCTCCGGTCGCGTAGTCGAGGTTGCCGGTGGGCTCGTCGGCGAGCAGGATCGCCGGCCGGCCCACGAGAGCGCGGGCCAGGGCCACTCGCTGCTGCTCGCCGGCAGAGAGCTGGTCCGGCCGGTTGTGCTCGCGGCCCACGAGATCCAGGATCTCCAGGACATCGCGGATTCGTGCGGCCGCATCGCCGCGCCGTGGATCCTCGCCGGCGATCGTGAACGGCAGCGCCACGTTCTCGTAAACGTCGAGCAGCGGGATCAGGTTGAAGAACTGGAAGACGAAGCCCGTCTTCTCGCGCCGGAGACGTGTGGCGTCGGTGTCGCTCAGATGGCTCACGACCTCGCCGTCGAGAATGACGTCGCCGCCGGTCGGCCGGTCTAGGCCTCCGAGCAGCTGCAGCAGGGTGCTCTTGCCCGAGCCGGACGGTCCCATCAGCGCCACGAACTCGCCGCGACGCACTCTCANNCGGCGCGACGGGCGGCTGCGTTGACACGTGGGCAGTGTAGTCAATCGCCCGGGCCGGCGACACCGCCTCACCACGTGCCGTCGAGCTGGCCACGAAACCCGGGCCGGGACGAATCAGGGAGGTCGAGCCGGCTGCCGACTACCAGTCGAACAGGCCGCCGAATAGCGATCGGAAGAGCGAGTCGATCGGATTCTGGGAAACCGGCTTCTCGCGAACCCGCAGGCTGACCGCCCCGTCGGAAGTTGTCGTCGTGTCGGCTGTGGGCAGGCTCGGCGTAGCGGACGGACCGGCGCTCGGGGTGAGGGTCGCTACCGCAGGCGTCGGCGAGTTTGTCGGCGTCGGGCTCGGCGTGTCGGTCGGCGCAGGGGTCGCGAGGATCGAAGGCGACGCGGTGGGGCTTACGGTCGCAACCGGTTGCGCTGTCGGCTTCGGGGTTGGCTTGGGAGTCGGCTTCGGGGTTGGCTTCGGGGTTGGCTTGGGAGTCGGGACGGGCGCCGGGACGGCGGTCGGCGCCGGGGTCGAGCCATCGGCTGGCGCCGGGGTCACGACCGGGGCCGCGACTGGAGTCGGTGCGGGAACTGTCGCGCCGCACGGAACCGAGAACAGCACGGCATAGAGCTTGCGGCCATCCGCCGCCTTGTACGCGCCCACGCCCATGTTCGCCCACGTGCCCAGGATGTTGGCCCGGTGGCCCGCAGAACCCATGAAGGCGGTCTCGATGCTGGTCGTGGCAACGTCGTCGCCGAAGGTGCTGAGGCCGATGTTCTCGCCCGCCACCTTGAAGCAGTAGCCGTCGTTCTGCATGTAGGCGAAGACCATTTGGTTGTCGGGCGGGATCAGGTGCGAGAAGTAGTCTTGATCGCCCATGTCCTGGGCGCGCCACTCGGCCTCCTTGTGGAGGTAGGAGTCGTCCACGAGTGCGTTGAGGCCGGCCGACGCGCGGTCCTGATTGGTCAGTGAGAAGAGGAGCTGCTCGTCCGTGGTGCTGAATGCCGAGGCATCCCAGGCGAAGGCGGTGCCCGCCGTGGCGGCGATCACCACCGCGGCAAGAGCGAAGGAGAGACCCGCCATTCGCAGTCTGCGCGGCCAAGCGTGTGATGCGGAGGCAGGTACGGTTGCGAAGCCCAGCACTTAGGACACCTGATCCCAACGAGCCATGATGAACCGATCCTAGGCCCGCGCAGCCGCCGTGGCCCCCGCCCGCAGGTCAGAATTCTTGCGTCGCGTCGTACCTACCCCTACTGCGGTTGATTGATGAGCGCACCTGCGCAGATGGGTAGTCCAGCGTGCCGACCGAGCGTCCCCATCCGGCCGCCCGATCTCTCCGGCGCGCACCCGCTATACTCCCCGTCGCCCCGTCGCGGCGGCCTAAACGGCCGCGCCGCAGAGCGTGCAGGGCGCGCACGTGGTGGCCTTAGCTCAACCGGCAGAGCAGCGGACTGTGGATCCGCAGGTTACGGGTTCGACCCCCGTAGGCCACCCCAATTCCCCTCGTGACGGACTGTCATGCTCTGTCATGCGAAGTCGGCGAATCGCTCCAAATCGCTCCACCGAATCACTCCACCTACTGGAGCGCTTGCAACACACGGTCCCGGCCGCGTTTCGCAGGATGCCTTGGATTGGTCGGGGCGAGAGGAGTTACACCGACCCTGGCGACCTGAATGTCCCATTGAGGCTTTCGTGCGAGGTTCTTGGTCGAGATCCCTGGCTCGGGAAGGCTGCTGGGTGAGGAGAGCCTGATCGCCCGGCTTCCGCTCCTCAACAAATCGTGCCCTGCGAAACGGAGTTCCTACGCGTGCGCCCGGTTGGTCATGCCGACCACGGTATCGCGCGTGATACGCGAGGATCAAGGGTGCCAGGCGACGAAGGACCGACGGCTCCGCGTGAGGAGCCCGGTGGGGCTGGCACCCTCCCGGCCTCGGGCTCAGGCGTCGGCGGCCCGGCGCAGGCGCTCGAGCTCGCGCCGGAGACGCTTGCCGGGCCGGCCCTCCCCGCGGATGCGCGTCATTCCCGGCTCGGCCCGCGTCACGATCGGCGGGCTGTGGTCCACGTAGCAGGTCGCGGCGGCGGGGGCCCCGACCCGCGACTCGATCGGCCGCACGATCTCGATGACGCGCTCGCGATCCGCGATGAGGGCCTCCACCCGATCACCTGCGCAAACCTTGGTCGACGGCTTTGCCGACAACCCGTTCACGAGGACGTGGCCGCCCTCGCACAGCTGAGTCGCGAGCGGGCGGGTCTTCACGAGGCGCACCGCGCACAGCCAGCGGTCGATGCGCGTTTCGTCGGCGGCGCTGGGATCAGTCACGCCATCTATGATCCCACGGGTCGAGGAGGCGTCGCGGCGCCCAGTGCCGCCTGTCGCGGCTCGCCGATGGCTGGACCGGGCCTCTCGCCTCGCAACAACAAAGCCGGACCGCGGATGGGCCGAGAACGGTGGGCGCATGCGGCTGCTGGCCAGCGTGTGCCTCGCCGCTCAGGAGCCTACGAGCCAGGGGATGGCGAGGGTGCCGGCCGGAAGGTGCACGCTTGACCAGCCGGGTAATCCGCATCGAGCGTGACGTTGTCGAGCGGCCGGAGGGTGACCTGCGTGGAGCACTCGTCGCGCGGCGTGCCCATCGCCCCGCCGTCATATGTTGCCAACCATGAGGTGATCGAGTAGCGGCCCGCGGGCAGGACGAGGGGCGGTCCGGAACCGTAACTGCCGCCGAATGTGGTGGAGCCGTTTTCGCCCGACCTGGAACCGGACACCATGCCCTCGTGGACCTTCGTGCCGTCGTCGGACTGCACACTGTAGAAGGCGAAATCGTTGGTCGCGCAGCAGTCGAGTCCATGAACGATCGCCATCTGCCACAGCCGCGCCGGCTGGTAATCCCCGGCCAGCTTCAGGGAATGGCTGTCGATGAGCCTTCCAGTAGCGTCGTCCACGAGCGAGACGGTCTCGGGACGAGTCTCCTCGCCTTGCGACGGGCCGCCCTGTCCGAGCGATCGCACCAGCCACAGGATGTTGTCGCCCGCGTAATTCCAGCGTGGGTCGACGGTCGCGATGTCGCCGGCCCGGAAGGCAGCCGCGGCCACCACGTTGTCACCGAACCCGGCGGCGGCCACGGCCTGGGCGAGCGTCATCTTGGGCGTGATCAGTTTGCCCGACTGCTGGTCGCCGGTCTCCGGGGCCGCCAACGGGACGTCCCCCCCTGCCGCCCAGGCGATGCGATCGACGACGAAGGCGTTTGCGCATTCGCTCTGGGTCGAAGCGGTGCACTGCCACTGCCGAGCGTCGCCGGCGTGGCCGATGAGCACGAGGGCGGCCGGCTCGCCGGTGGCGCCCGCCGTCAGCCACGTCCACACGTTGCCGCTGGTGTCGCTCATGAAGAACGGCGCGAGGTACGTTCCGGTTGGCTGATGGCAGCTCATCCCATTGGAGCCTTCGGGCTGGCACAGTTGAGCGCCAGCCTGTGTGTCCGCGAAGGCATCGAACCGGCACCAGCCCTGGAGCGGGCCAATGTACCCAAAGGGAGCGGGGCAGGATGGGTTGACCTCCTGGTAGTAGCCGGCGACCGCGACGGCCTGACCATCCAGCTTGCCCGACCGCAACAGATCCACAGCATGGGCAACACTGATCACCGGCAGGCCGGCAACCTCGGATGGGAAGCTCGTGCTCGCCTCGGACGGTTGGCTTGTCGAGGGGGTTGAGCCGCTGGTCGGAGGGGTCGTCGGACGGCCGGGTCCGGTCGGCATTTGTAGTCCCGAAAGGACGCCAACCACCAGCACGGCCATGACGAGCCCGGCGACCGCCAGCCGCCCCCATGCCCTGGCTGACGAGATCGACCACCGGCGCCGGGGCACGGTGCCCGTCGTCGGCCAGTGCAAATCGTCGGGCACCGGTACGTCGGAACGCCCATGCATGTAGGCCCGGATGCGCTCTTCGTCGTTCATTGCGTGTCCTCTGCGGCCAATACCGCCCGAAGCCGCTCTACGCCGGCGTGAATGCGCGACTTGACGGTCCCCTCAGGCACAGACAGGGCTGCCGCTACCTGGGGCACGGACAGGTCAAGCGCGTAGTGAAGTGCAAGGGTGAGGCGCTGGTCGGCGGGCAGCAACTCGAACGCCCGATCCAGTCGGTCACGCTCGGCGAGGACCGTCGACCCGTCCTCCACCGAGCCCTCCGGCCAATTGGGGATCGGAACGATGCGCGGCCGGCTGCGGCGTGCGCGCAGGTGTTTGCGACTGCGGTTGGCGACGATGGCATGGAGCCATGCTCGGACGCGCTCCGGATCGCGGAACCGGTCGAAACCGCGCCACGCGTCGAGCAGCGCTTCCTGGGTCACGTCTCGGGCATCTGCTTCGCCCACGATTGCGGCCGCGGCACGGTACATCTCGTCCACCCACGGACGCACGAGTACCTCGAAGGTCGCCGCCACGCTGGCGGCGTCAGCCTCGCGAGGCGCCATCGTTGTGTCCACTCCTCTATTGATCCGCGGCCCACGCGTTTCGTTCGATCGGGCCGTGATCACTTCGATCCGGGAGCCTCCGCGCACGAGGCCATGATCACCCTCAAGACGGCGACGTCACCCGTTCGGTGCCCGGCCGAAACGACCGCAGACCTTCGGGTCATGGGACAGACATTGGGTCTCCCCGAGCGGTCCCTGCCGTGCCTTCAGGCGCCCTTACGATCGTGCATCGGCCGGTTCGTCTCCCCTCTGGTCCCCGCCTGAAAGCGCCCGTCCTCACACATTTGAGGTCAGGGTTTGAGGTTGGGCTGCCGCACCGGGGCCGTCGCGCCTAGGCGGTTCGCAAGAGCGGTTGTGCGGCGGCCGACGAGGTCCGCCAGGTCTCTTCCGGTAGACCAGATTCGAACGGGCGTTGCTGTTGTCCAAGTTCCTCGATCCGGACCGAGTGGCTGCTGACAGCCACGATCTTGTTGAGGTACGTCGCCCGATAGACAGGTTCGGCTTCCGCGGCTCCCGACGCGACCCAGGCAACGACCGCCTCGCGAAGTACCTCTGATACGCGTTCGCCGCGCTTGCGGGCGAGTTGATGGAGCGTCTTGGCCGTGTCGCCGTCGAGGCGGACGGACAAGACCACGCTCGGGTTTCTGAGTTCGACGTCGATCTGCTCTAGGTCCATCTCGTTCTGGTCCCCGGAGGGCGCTACTTTGCGTTTTGCCATGCTGTTCTTTCTCCCTGGCTTGAGTCCCAGCCAGTCACGACGTCCCATGCCCCGTGTGTATCGGTCGGTTGAACCACGATTGTTAGCAACCTTCCTCCGTCCGTCTTTCCGATCATTAGCTGCCGACCTTGAACCTTGTCCCGGAAGAACCGCGGAGCACTCCAAGATACCTCCAACGCCTCGTCGACGGACACCTGGTGCCGCGAGAGTTCATCCTCCGCGCCCGCCAAGCGCAACTCGTCGATGAACGGTCCTGCCACGGCCCCGCCTCCGTGTTCAGCGTGCTGTATACTCTGTAAACGAAGTTTACACCAGTGATACGAAGGTACTTAGAATGCCTACTTCACGGTCCCGAGCCTCCCGGCTGCCGGTGGCTCACGCCGACGTCGAGTTTCTCATACTGGCCGATCGCGCAGAGGTCCTAAACGGAAAGCTCTACATGATGGGCGGGGCGTGGGACCATGTCTTCGCGACGAACCTTGAAGGGTCAATCCCGCTGCACATTGCGTGCGGGGTACTGATCCCTTACCTGGAAACCGACGACCAGCACACCCTTGAGGTCGCCTTCGAAGATACGGACGGAACGGCCGTTGTGCCGTCGTTCTCGTTGGCGTTCAAGACCGGTCGGCCACCTACGTTGGAAAAGGGCGCCAAGATGCGTCTACCGCTCGCATTCGAGACGCGGATCAAGTTCCCGAAGTTCGATGCCTACACCATCTCTGCCACGGTCGATGGTCGGCCCGAGACGAGTCGACGCCTTGCCTTCTACGTGCGAGATCCCCGCAACCCGCCTGTCTAGCCGGTCTGGACAAGGACCGGCCCTCGGGTCCCGATCCGTCGTTCGACTGCGCCAAGGCGAGGATCGAAGGAGCGGGACAGCCTTGATCCGCGCAACGTCGATCGGTTGTTTCACGCATTCCTCGAGACGGCCGGCTTGCGCCGTATCCGGATCCACGATCTGCGGCACTCAGCAGCCTCGATCATGCTGACGTCCGGCGCGACGCTCGATGACGTCAAGCGGTACCTCGGGCACAGCTCGATAAGCGTCACGTCAGACATCTACGGTCATCTCGTCGAGGGCCGCTCGGCGGAGGTTGCGGGCGGCATCGAAAGAGCGATTCGGTCCAAACGCTAGCCCCGTTTCCCATCGGGCGCCATCCTGAACCCCGCAATCGCTCCACCGATCACTCCACTTTGGGCAGATTCGTGCTCAAAACCTTGTAACTGTGGATCCGCAGGTTACGGGTTCGACCCCCGTAGGCCACCCCACTTTCTGAGCGTGGAACGGCCCTCGGAGGTTCTCATCCTCACGGGCGGCGCTGGAACCATCACAGACTGAATGAGAAGCGGTGGCCAGAGTGCCACAATCGGTAGCCTTCGGGACCCCGCTCCGCCAGGTGCCTAGAAGCATCCAAATGGGTCACAGATGAAGCCTTGGAGAGTTGCGTTAGTGGTGGTGGCCTTCGTAGCGATCGGAGGCTGCTCCGCTCAGGCGGTCAGCACCGCGGCGCCCACCCAGACCATCGTTCCCACTGCGGTCGTAACTCCAATNNCTTGGCCGAGGCAATGATGATGCCAGGCTCACTTGGGATGACACTTGCCCAGTTCGTGAGCCGCTGGAACAGCGTGCTCGATCAGGGACAGTACCCGCTCAAGGGAGCTCCGGAGCGGAGCGGTGCCACGTTCATGTTCACTCCCGAGGGCGCGGCCAATACCAAGCTGCTCGGCGTCCTCAACGACGACGGGTCTGTCCGCGCCGTCGACGCAATCTCGGTTGCGGAGGGGATCAGTGACGACATCGACCGAGATACGGCCCAGCTCGAGGCTCTCACTATCTGGTCGACGCTTGCCAGGGCGGTCAACCCACGCTTGACCGAGGCCGAGGGCAATATGGTTCTGACGGACCTCGGCCTGACGGGTGTCCAGCAATTTGGTCTGCTTCCCCCTTTGGTCCTGGACCTCAAGGGCGTTCGCTACTACGTCATCGAAGGGGACACGACGACGAACTTCGTCGCCCGCCCGAGCGACTGACGTCGACAAGGAGCCTACGGTCTCCAAGCTCGCTTCGACCCCCGTAGGCCACCCCAATCTCACGAGGGAGAGGTCTGCGCGGCCCGCGCTGAAGGCGGAGGCGGACCGACTTCCCGAGTGCCTAGCGGCGAACGCTCCGGCGCCCGTACTCGACGGCGCTCAGGCCCAGACCGGCGAGCAGGAAGCAGATCAGCAGCACGAACGGCGGGGTCGAGGAGTCGGTGCCTGAGGAGCCGCTCGAAGAGGCGGTCGGGGGCGGTGTCACTGCCTGGACCGGGGCGCCCGTGGCGCCCTCCACGATCTCGCCCGGGGCCCTGGTCGAGACCGGAGTAGCCGTGGCGCCCTCGAGGGATTCGGCGACCACGGTGTAGGTAACGGCTATCGACGCGCCCATGTCGCTGTTGTCCAGCGCGGTTCCGGCGTTCGTCCCCCAGGCCACTCCGGGACTGACGGTCACCGGAAGGTCGGCCCCGGTGAAGGTGTAGATCGTCTGCGGCGTCGTCCCGGGGTGGAC
>PMNU01000112.1 GCA_003165675.1 Chloroflexota bacterium | reverse complement strand
CGGCGAACGCTAGCCATGGCCGCCTGGACTGCGGATGAACTTGCGAAGATCGGCAAGGCAACCGAGCTACGGATTGCGTCGCGCCGCAGTGATGGCTCGCTCCGGCCCTACGTGACCATCTGGGTCGTCCGCTCGGGCGACGACCTCTATGTGCGGTCGGCGTACGGGCATCAGAACGGATGGTTCAAGCGCGCACTGTCGTCCCGCGAGGGACGGATCACAGCCGGCGGCGTGGAGCGCGACGTCGCGTTCGAAGAGCCGGGCGCCGCCGTAGACGCGGCCGTGGACGCGGCCTACCACGCGAAGTANNCGATAGCGTTAGCCGAAGTTCTCTCGACGGGAGAACTGAGCGACACCGACCCACCGCACACACTGGCGAAACTGGCCCGACGGCGGAACGCTTTGGCGAGCAGTGAGCTGCCAACTGACCGAGCGTTGTGGCAGCCCCCCAACTCTGTCAACTCCCCGGAGGTCCATCACCTGCTACAAGCAGAGCATCGCGCTGAGCGTGAAAGTGGGGACTGGAGCGGGAGACGGGATTCGAACCCGCGACATTCTGCTTGGGAAGNNAGCTGAGTTACTCCCGCTCGGATCACGCTCCGTGAGAGCGTCTGCCTTCCGGAAGGGCCTGTCTCTACGGCTCTAGAGCAGAAAACTGAGGAAGGTGGTTCGAGGTGCGAATCCAGTCCAACCCAGCTTCGTCGCGGGCCATACGACCTGACCGACCGAGCGGCGCTCATCCTACAACGACTCCAGCCACAGCAGCAACGCGCCCGCTTTCGGCCGACATCGCCAGCTTCCGGCGCCACCTGGCCGCCCGGAACGTGTCGCCCAAGACCGAGCGGACCTATCTCGATGCCGCTCTGCTGTTCGCGGAGTTCCTCGTTCGCGGGGGTCTGCCGCGCGCCCTGCCGGCCATCAGGCGCGAGCACGTCGAGGCATTCATCTCCGACCAGCTCGCCCTTTTCCGCCCCGCGACCGCCCACAACCGGTACCGCAGTCTCCAGGCGTTCTTTCGCTGGGCGCTCGAGGAGGAGTTGATCGCTGTCTCGCCGATGGTGCATATGAAGCCGCCGATCCTGGGCGAGCTGCTCTCGCCGATGCTGAGCGACGACCAGATCCGGGCCCTGCTGCGGGTCTGCTCCGAGGACCACACGTTCGCTGGGCGGCGAGACGAGGCGATCATCCGCGTCCTCCTCGACAGCGACGCTCGCCGGGCAGAGATCGCCGCCCTTCGCTGGACGCCCGAGGACCCCGACACGAACGACGTGGATCTCGATGCGCGCCAACTGCGGGTCCTGGGCAAGGGCAGGCGGGAGCGGATTGTGGTCATCGGCCGGGAGGCTGTTCGGGCCCTGGACCGCTATCTCCGGTACCGCGACGGCGGGAGCAGGTATGGCAAGTCACTCCGGCCGCATCACGCGGCTTACCTGCCCAACCTCTGGCTGGGGCCCAGGGGCGCCTTCACCGAGTCCGGCATGGGCCAGATGATCCACGAACGGGGAGTGGCCGCGGGCCTTGGTGAGCACGTTCACCCTCACATGTTCCGGCGGACCTATGCCCACAAGATGCTCGCCGGCGGCATGAACGAGACCGACCTCATGACCCTCGCGGGCTGGCGCTCACGGACGATGGTCGCCCGGTATGCGGCCTCCGCAGCCGCGGAGCGGGCCACGGCGGTCGCCAAGCGGATGAGCCCGGGGGACTCGCTGTAGGTCGCTCGGCAGCCGGCCGTGCAGCCTGAGGTTTGCGAGTCGATAGATTGACTCTTACAGTGAAACGGCCTACAGTCGGCCTATGACATCGATCGGCCGGACCCAGCTCGAGACAGCCCTCCGTGCGCTGGGGGAGCTTCTGGCGTCGCGTGGCCTCCACTATGAGGTCGTCCTCATCGGGGGCGGCAACCTCATCCTGCGTGAGCTGGTCACACGACCGACCACCAAGGATCTCGACCTACTCGGCTCGTGGACGGCCACCGGGGTCGAGCCGATGCGGCCGATGCCCGAAGGGCTGCGCACAGCGATTCTCGACGTCGCGCGCGCCTACGGACTCGCGGACGACTGGATCAACTTCGGTCCCGAGTCCCTGCTCGACCTTGGTCTGCCGGCAGGCTTCCTTGGACGACTCGAACGTCGCGACTATGGCGGGCTCGTCACCTGGCTGGCGGGCCGCTTCGACATGATCTGCTTCAAGCTCTACGCCGCCGCCGACCAGGGCCCGCGGAGCCGGCACCTGCAGGACCTCGACGAACTCGGTCCGGATCAGGATGAGCTCCTGGCCGCCGCCCGCTGGAGCCGTACGCAGGACCCGTCGCCCGGGTACCGATCGGCGCTCGTCGAAACGCTCCGCCGCCTCGGAGTGGGGGATGCCGATGTCAGGCTCGGCTAGCGCGCTCGGGAGCGCCTTGCTCAACCGGGCGTGGGCCCAGTGGATCTCATTTGGCGTTGACGCTGTCGGCGAACGTGACGACGCAGTGGTCGACCCTGAGGCACTCATCGCGCTCACGGCGGAACTCGGTGAGGCGGACGCGCGGCTCCGCGACGTGAGCACCGACTGGTGCGTCGAGTACGGCCGATACGTCAACGGATCCCGTCTCAAGCAGGTGACGCACGAGCTACGCACGCCGCCCGAGGCGATCGGCGAGTACGTGGCCACGGTCGCCGCCGCCGGCGGCCCCACCTGGCCCATGGCGACCCAGCCGCGCGCCGAGTACAGGACGCGTGGCAAGGCCCGGCTCGACTCGGCCGTGGCGCCGCCGCTGCTGCGGATCCGCCTGCGCGCGGCGTTCGGGGTGAATGCTCGGGCCGACATCCTTGCAGCCCTGCTGGCCGTACCCGTGGTCGGCGTCAGCGTCGCCGACCTAACCCGAACGACGCGCTTCACCAAGCCGAACGTCGCGTCAGCGGTCGACGCTTTGGTGCTCGCGGGGTTGCTCGAGGCGCGGACGGTGGGCAACGAGCGACGGCTGACCCTGACCCGTGTTGATGAGATCCTACCGGGGCTCCGACCACCTATCGCTCAGCCGGACTGGGTCACCCGGTTCGGCGTGGCGCTCGAAGTGCTTCGGTTCGTCGGGCAGGACGGGATGTCGCCAGCGGTGCGAGCGATCGAGGCCCGTCGGCTGGTCGATGGTTTGCAGACGAGGATCCTGGCAGAGGGGCTCCCCCAGCCGAATACCAGCGCGCTGGGCGACCAATTCGCCGGCGCTTTCGATCGGTGGGCAGTTCAACTGGTGGACTTCCTGAGGAGTCCGAGCCAACGCGCGGAGGCAATTCTGCGGGATGCGTCCGCCCACGGTGGGCGCGATTGGACGCGAGCTGAGCTCCACGAGCACAGCACATAATTGGGTCAGGGATGGAGGATGGCCACGAGGATGGCCGCCGTGGGAGTCCCAGGCTTGGGAAGCAGACACTCNNCTGAGTTACTCCCGCTCGGAGCAACTGGAGTTATAGCAGATCGAGCGAGAGGGGCGAACGGCAACCCCGCTGCCTCGGCTCTCCGGAGCCTCGAGTGGCTTCGAAGGTACGGTACGTTGGCGCCTCATCGGCCCGGTGCCGAACCTCAGTTGGCCTCGGTCGACATCGACCCGGTGGCGCTGAACTGGCCGCTGACCGGATCGTATAGCTCCGCTGAGTCGACCGCGGCTGGAGGTATTCCATCGCCACCCCATTCCACCCCGCCCGCGATCAGGGCCTTGCCGTTGGGTAGCAATGTGGCGGTCTGCTCACTGCGACCCGTCGTCATCGACCCGGTCGTGCTGAACTGGTCGCTCACCGGGTCGTACAGCTCCGCCGAGGATGGAGTATCGGAGCTGCCGAACCCGCCCGCGATCAGAACCTTTCCATCGGCCAGCAACGTAGCCGCATGCTGAGCTCGACCCGTTGTCATCGATCCGGTCGAGGTGAAATGGCCGCTCGACGGGTCGTAAAGCTCCGCTGACGCAAGAGCGTCGCCCGAGCTGTCGTCGCCGCCCGCGATCAGAATCTTGCCGCCGGCCAGCAACGTGGCGGTGTGGTACCAGCGAGCGTCCGTCATCGATCCGGTCGAGCTGAACCTGCCGCTCACAGGGTCGTACAGCTCAGCTGAGGCGAGAGCGTCTCCCGAGCTGGTGTCACCGCCGGCGATCAGAACCTTGCCGTCGGCCAGCAACGTGGCCGTGTGCTCGCTGCGACCCGTGATCATGGATCCGGTTAGGCTGAACCGGCCGCTTGCCGGGTCGTAAAGCTCAGCTGCGGCGAGAGCGTCTCCCGAGCTGCCGAACCCGCCCGCGATCAGAACCTTGCCGTCGGCCAGCAACGTGGCCGTGTGCTGGCTGCGGCCCGTGATCATGGATCCGGTCAGGCTGAACCGGCCGGTTGCCGGGTCGTACAGCTCTGCCGAGTCGAGAGTCTCTCCAGAGCTGCCGTCGCCGCCCGCGATCAGCACCTTGCCGTCGGCCAGCAACGTGGCGGTATGGTTGTACCGCGTCGCCGACATCGATCCGGTTGTAGTGAACTGGCCGCTCGCCGGATCGTACAGTTGCGGCACCAGAAGAGCGGTAAGTGCGTTTGAGACACCGCCGGGGCCGCCCGCGATCAGGACGCTGCCGTTGGCCAGCGAAGTGGCGGAGTGGTAGGTCGGCGGGCCGTTCGAAGGGGATTGGCGACAGCCCGCCACCGCGACGCTGAGGATTATTGCCAGTGCTGCCAGACCGGTTCGTCCCATCGCCGCCCACCTCCGTACCCTCGCGCGCCGGGGTGGTCGTATGTTAGTCCTCGAGTGGCGACTCGTACTTCAACAGATCGCCGTTGGGCTTGAGCACGTCGGCGTGTGGCCACGTCTCACCGAGGATTCGCGTGAAGAGGTCGTTCTGGCTAGAAGGTCAGGTTCCCGCCTGAGTTGACTGCCAGCGTCGCTCGAGCGGCGGGCGCTCGTGGCCGGTGGGCGTTGGCGCGATCGCGCCCGTTGTCCTACTGGAGCAGTTCGCTCACCAAGCTAACCATGCGCCGCGCCTGGGCAACCGATGCCTTGGCTTCCGCGTGGCCCACGACCACCGCGCCGTAGTGAACTTTGTCCTTGATCTCGAGGAGCCGCTCCAGGTCCTTGGCAAGGGCCGCGCCTCCGGGTTGGACGCCGGCGACGAGTTCAACCGCCTGGCGGTGATCCTGGCCGCGCGACCGTCGACCGAGGTTCGCGCAGCAGGCCGCGTCAGCCGCGGCGATCGCGCCGAGGACTGCGAGCGCGGCGCCCGTGCCGGCCAGGGGGAGGTCGGGATCGTCAGCTTCCGACAGACAGAGCTCCGCAGTCAAGACGAACGCCTCGGCCTGGCGGAGCCGAGTGAGAGCTTCGGCCCGGCCGCACGGTGCTGTCCGGCCTGTGGTCTTCGCCATCACGCGACCTCCATGTTTCGGGCCTGATCGACGAGGTCCGCCAGCTTCGCGCCGGCCAGATGGACGCCGTCACGCAGCCAGGCCTCCACGAGAGGATCCTGAGCATCCAGGTGCTCGCGGAGCCGCCGAAGCGTGACGTCGAATACCTGGCACGAGTTGCCGCTCATCCGAAGGACGCGGGCTCGCAGCCGGTCCAGTTCATCGACCCACCTCTCGCCGTCTGGAGCCGAGTCTGGCCTGACGATAAGCAGGTCGATGTCGCTGTCTTCGTCGCCATCTCGACGTGCGGCAGAGCCGAAGAGCGAGACGTGCAGAGGACTGACAGAGAGCTGTTCGATCTCCCGGACGATGGCTGTGCGCAGGGAGGCGCGAAGTCCGACGAGCGACTCGATGGCCGGCCATGCCAGGTGGTCGCGGTTGGCCGCGTAGTAGGCCGCGTTGTTGCGCCGATCCACCGTTACCAGCCCGACGCGGACCAGGCGCTCGAGGACCTTGCGGATCCCGTTCACGCTGCCTGAGTGGGCCACTCGATGAACATCAAAGACGGTCATCGGCCGAGTTGTGCCTGCCAACGCTTCGAAGACTGGCCCATCGAGGGAGGGAACGACGGCTCGAATGGGGTGACTCACGTCCAACGTAGACTCCAACTCCAGTGCAAGGCTGTGCACAATAGTAGGAGTCATTCCACTCAGGTGCAATACAGGTTGTCTGTTCGGGCCGCGAAGTTTGTCGCGGGGCGGAGTCGCATCACCGTTGTTGCCACGTTGGGCAGACGCATGGGACTCGAGCCTGGTCCGACCGGACACGGCTGCGAACCACAGCGGATAACCGGGTCGAAATGGAGGGGCCGCCACGAGGGGAGCGGTGGTTCTGGGAGGCTCAGGCTTGGGAAGCAGACACTCTGCCAGCTGAGTTACTCCCGCTCGGAGCAGAAAGAGTTATAGCAGATCGCGCGAAGGCCGCGGAAGAGCGCGATTCGGCGGAGGTCTGCCAGACGCGAAGAATGTCGGAAGGTCGGTCTGCCACTGGCCTCCACAAGATGGCCCGACGGAGAACCCCGACGGCGGGCCCGTCCCGAGCCTCAGCGAGGCAGCGCCCGGTTCGCCCGGACCCATTCGAGCCAGTGGCGTTCGGCTCCGATGGTGGTTGCCGAACCGTGGCCGGGCAACACCGTCAGCCGGTCGTCCAGACCGACCAGGCGGCTCAGCGACTCCGCCATCTGCTCCTCGGATCCGCCGGGGAGATCGGTCCGGCCCCATGATCCTGCGAACAGCGTGTCGCCCGAGAGCAGGAGACTGTTCGTGCGGTCGAGCAGACAGACCGAGCCCTCGGTGTGTCCCGGCGTGTGCAGGACCTCGAGGTCGATCTCGCCGAATTTGACTCGGCCACCTTCGGCCAGTTCCACTGCCGGAACGCTGGGCGGGATGGGAAACGGCGCGAAGAGCGGCTGCGGGTGCAAGAGCATCTCGCGGTCGAGCGGATGTACGGCGATGCGGGCTTCGTCGCCAGGCTGGTGCTCGTGCGTCCAGGCCTGCACGGCCGCGTTGTCGCCCACATGGTCCCAGTGGCCGTGGGTGGACACGATGAGCTTGAGCCGCCAGCCACGCTCCTCGATGAGGCCGCCCAGCCAGGCAACCGAGGGAATCGCCGTGTCGATCGCGATCGCCTCGTGCGTCCGCGAATCGGCGAGGACGTGGACGTTGGTCCCGACCGGGCCAACCGTCCCGCTGAGGAGCTCCATGCTCGGAGACTAGCACGGAGTCGAAGTGGTCCCGCTGGCCACCAGCCTGAGTCGTTGCGGCACATGGTCGGCGCCGCGAGTCGGTAACAGGTCTTTCGCGCATTCGAGATGACGCCGCTGACCGACCTTCGAGCCGTCATCCTCGGCCAGGATCCGTACCCGACAGGAGGCCAGGCGTGCCGACTCGCCTTCTCGGTCCCGACGGTCCTGCCGCCCGGCGTTCGCCGACCCCAGTCTCTAGGGCGCATCCTGGCTGAGCTGCGAAGAGAGGGGTTCGTCGCCCCGAAGGGCGCAACCTGGAGCAGTGGACGACGACCCTATCCGCCCCTGAGCCAGCCTGCGCGTACCTCCCCCGGCGACAGCCGCGCGAGCAGCCGGAGGACGGGGATCGCGGCGGCGAACGTTGATGCCAGTACGCCCGGCAGGTCGGGCGAGAGCACGTCGTCGTCCGACAGGTCGCGACCGAACGTCACGTCCTTGAGCTTGAGCAGCTCCGCTCCTGGATGGTCGGCGGAAAAGCCGGTCGGGACACGCTTGAGACTGTCGCCACTCACCCGCCCGAACGTCGACGCAAAGTCGGGGCTCTCCAGCGCAGCCATGACCGTCGCGAGGTCGCCGTCCACCGCGCGGCGCCACGCCGCCAGCTGGGCCGGGTCGGGGTGCCACATGCCGCCGCCCGCCAGCATCTCGCCCGGCTGGAAGTGGAAGTAGGCACCGACGCCGCCGCCTTCGCCGGCCCAGGGGAAGCTCGCCGATACGGCCGTCTTGTAAGGCGACTTGTCGGCCGAGAAGCGAACGTCGCGGTAGATCCGGAAGGGCGAGTGGGCGGGGTCGGCGCGGAGCGGCAGTCGAGCCGCCTCGAAACGCTCGGCCAGGGCCGCGCACAGCGCCTCGAGCGGTTCCTTCAGCAGGCGCTCGTAATCGCCCTTGCGTGGCCCGAACCATGACCGCTCGTTGTGCAGGGCCAGATCTGCGAGGAACTGGATGGCGTCGCGCGAGAAGCCCTCGAATGGCGTTGTCACGGCGATCGATCTCCTCTCAGGACTGCCAGTGAAGCGACCGACATCCTCTCACCTGGCGACTGTGTCCGGGGGATGAGCGAGCCCGGGCTGACACGGCCCGGCCTCGACGAACTAGCAGATCAGGCTTCTGGTTTGGGTAAGTAGGACGCTCCATGCGCTGCCCGGCGTGATCCAGGTTGCCAGGATCGAGCACGACCACCCGATAGCGCTCGGAGTTCCCGGTTACTAGGGCGTCCACGTCCGCACTCGAGTCGTGGGTCGTCGACGATGCGGTGGTCCCAGCGTTGCGGCCTCAAGCTCCGGTCGTGGTTCTATAAGCGCCTGCCACCGCCACCGGGTACATTCCAGTCTGGCGCCAGTCCCTCGTCGCGGCCTGGAAGAACGGTCCAAGCGACCACCCGTTGAGCGGGCGACAGGTTCCCGACGTCGGACACCTCCCCAGAGGCACAAGGAGCGAGTCATGTCCTACGTCGTGGANNCTCCGGGCGAACGAGGCCCGCTACTTCAAGAACAAGTACAACCACGACTTCACGGTCGAGTCGGCGGGCGAAGCCACGGAGACCATCGACTGGGTGCAGCGGATCCTTCGCCAGGAGCGCGCCCTCGTCATTTCGTCCCGCCCGCTCGAGGCGACGATCTTCCAGGTCGAAAACATCAAGTGGGCCTACGTCTTCTACGAGAGCGGCCTGTCGATCAACGTGCTGTACACGCTCGACGACGCCGGCAAGCGGGCGGTGGGCTTCAAGCTCGCGGACGGGATGGAAGTTCCCGCCGAGCTCGCCTCGCGGTTCAAGTTCGCCAGGCAGAAGTCCAAGCTGGCCGGCACCATTCGGGGTTCGTTCTTCGTTATCAAGGGCGAGTACTGACCTCGGCACGGACGCGACCCGCGGTCGAGATCCAGGGTAAAGTCGCCCACCAGGGGACGGCGGCACGCCTGGTGCCGCTCCGCTGGAAGCGCTCGGGGCTCGCTTCGCCGGCCCCCTGTGTCCGGACTTCCCGACCCGAAACGAGGTCGTTTCGATCATTTCTTTGTCAGGAGGAGGAAGAGGGCGCCTGCAACCACGAGCACCGCGATTCCGGCGACAAAGACCCAGTTGCCCCACCATTGGTCGTGATTGACTCGGCCGACCAAGATGAGGATCGCGGAGACCACCGCCAGCAGGGTCAAGAATGGATGGGCCTTCACCCGAGACGGCATCTGATTCCTCCTCCGATCGCTGCGGCCCGACAGGGCCGGAACATGCTGTACCTACCACGAGCGTTACCCACGGAACGCCTCCATGAACCGCACCCGCGCGCCGAGGCGCATGGCGGCATTGGCATAGATGCGGCCGGCGAGCCAGGTCAGGCCGACGATGGATGCCACGATTAGCGCTACCGCCAGGCCGACCTGCCAGA
>PMNU01000131.1 GCA_003165675.1 Chloroflexota bacterium | reverse complement strand
CAGCGCCACCGGATCGATGACGCAGGCTTGCGCCTACGCCACCGCGACCCTGCTGTCGGACGGCCGCGTGCTGATCGTCGGTGGGCTGGACGACAAAGGGGATAGCCTCGCCTCGGCCGAGCTGTACGACCCCGCGACGGGGAAGTTCAGCCCGACCGGCTCGATGACGACCGCTCGCAGTTGGGACACGGCCACGCTCCTGCCCGACGGCCGTGTCCTGATCGCCGGAGGCCAGGCAAACGGTGATGCCGTGCTTGCCTCGGCGGAGCTGTACGACCCGGCGTCCGGCAAGTTCAGCCCGACCGGCTCGATGACGGCCGCTCTCAGTTCACACACCGCGACGCTTCTTCCCGACGGGCGCGTCCTGATCGCCGGAGGCGTTAGCACCGACCTTGAGGCGCTCGCCTCGGCCGAGCTGTACGACCCCGCGACGGGGAAGTTCAGCCCGACCGGCTCGATGACGACGGCTCGCTACTCGCAGTCTGCCACTCCGCTCTCCGACGGCCGCGTGTTCATCGCGGGCGGCAAGGACAGTTCCGACAATGGTCTCTCCTCGGCCGAACTGTACGATCCGAAGACCGGCGTGTTCAGCCAAACTGGCTCGATGGCGACCGCTCGCACTTCGCACACGGCCACGCTTCTCTCCGACGGCCGCGTCCTCATCGCCGGAGGTGGGAACCAGACATTGGCGGCGGTTGCTTCGGCCGAGCTGTACGAACCGTAGCTGTGGTTCGGAGAGCCGCTGGGTGGTGGCAGAGGGCCGCGCCAGACGTGCAGTGGGCGGCGCCGGCAGTTGGGGAGCCAGCGAGGACGGGATGCAAGACGGATCAATCGATCGCACTCGGCGGATCTGACTGCGGTGCAGGCCGAAGGATCGGTTGATCTATGCCGTTGAGCGGCGAGCGAGCCGGCTGAGGGTTGAAGCGCGACCAGCGTCCGGACTCCACCGCACGTCCTGGCCCGATCGAGATGCCGCCGACCAGGGACAAGCGTCCAGCCGCGGAGCGCGTCCCGAACCTATGGAGCCAGCCACACGCCGTCGTATCCGACCCCCAGAGAGGACTTCTGGCCGGTCGCCAGATCGACGATGTCCACGTTCGCGGTGCTGCCGTCGTAGCGGCTCGCCACGACCGACTTCCCGTCCGGGGAGATCGCACCGCGCACGGACAGGCCCTCCTCGACCCAGGCCGCCTGGCCCGTCGAGCCGTTGATGATCCACTCCTGCATCAGAGACTCGGAGCTAGCACTGATCATGGTGCTGGCGATGATCCAGGTACCGTTGATGCGCGCCGTGCCTGCCACGAATGCGGCCCTCGGATCCATTCCCGAGAGCGACCGTACCGATCCGCTGGCGAGGTCGAGTACCTTGAAGCCAGCCGGCGTTGCCCCCGAACCACTCAGAGCAAAGAGCTGAACTTGTGCGGCCACGCCGCTCGTGGCCGTCAGATAGCCCGCCAGGCCGGACAGGGGGCGGGCAGTGGCGGCCACGGTGTCGACTTCCAGCCACTGATAATTGTCTTTGACGTCGCGGTAGGCCAGGAGGGCGGACCGGCGGCCCGTCGACCAGCCGAGGCTGATCACGGAGTCGATGGTGGCGGCCGTCGAGACCAGGATCGCCTTGCCGGAACTGATGGTGAAGACGGCGATCCCCTTCGTGTCGACGATCAGGAGATGGTCGGTGTCCTGAGCGAACTCGGCAATCAACGGCACAGACGAGGTCAACAGGGTTTGGCTTTCGCTGCCGTCCATGGACTCCGATACGACGTTCCAGCTGCTGCCGGACTTCAGGGTGTAGATCACGCGGGCGCCGTCAGGCGAGAACGAGGCGCTGGCGGCCTCGCCCTGCGCGACCGAACGAACGACCGCGGGGGAGCCGGTCCGGATCAGGGTCGGACCAGGCGCGTAGGCCAGCAATGCACCCTCACCGGGCGCGAATGTGGGCGAGGCCAGCTGCTTGATACCCACCGACGCCAGGTCCTGGAGCTTGCCCGACTGCACGTCCAGCAGGTACGCGGTGCTGCCGGAATCCGTGCCGAGGACCCACCAGCGGCCCGCTTGCACGAGCACGTGGATGTCAAGCGGGCTCGTGGCGCCGAAGTCGAGGGTGACCGTCTTTCCGCTCGCGAGGTTCGTGACCATCCAGCTGTCCATGCCCTCGATCAGGACCGTCTGGCTGGCCGTGGTCCCGTAGAGTAGTTCCGGCTCGTGAGGAAGCGTGATCCGGCGCAGCACGTGCCCTTGGGCATCTCCAACCACGACCACTGAGGCCATTCGGAGCGACCGCGTTGAGCTCGGGGATAGCCAGGCGAGCACGCCGGCCGCCGCCTGAGAAGGTTGCGCGTTCGCCGTTGGCGAAGCCAGGACGGCGGTGGCGGTCGCGGTCGCGGTCGCGGTCGGCGCGGCTGAGCTCGGCGCGGCCGAACTCGGCGCGGCCGAACTCGGCGTAAGCGGCGACGGTCTTCCGGTGGGCGAAGTTGCGGATGAACAGGCCGCGACCGTGAGGGCGGCAGCGACGATGCCGAGGGTTGCCAGCCAGCGTCGAAGCGAGACACTCATGCGTCATCTCCCCAACTCCGCGCCATCCGCGCCCCTCTACTTTAGCGTCGGCGGTTTCTCGGCGGGTGACTTGATCGGCCCGCATGCCGGAGCATGCCGAGACGCCTGACGTCGTCGTCGAGCCCCAGTGGCCCTATTGGCTGGCCGGCATCGGTACGTTCGGAGGGTGCTTGGCGTCCCGCGAAGACCGTACCGTCGCGTCATGTCAGGATGGCGGGGAATGGTGGTCCTGCTTCCGACGGCTGTGGCCGCTTCGGCAGGAACGGTGGCACTCTCAAGAGGGGACGTCCTCCTCGGGGGGGCTCTGCTCGCGCTAGCCGCTGGAACCCTCATCGGCATCGGCTGTGCCGAGATCACCCTTCGCAGCGCTGTGACGACGCTCGATGCTGCCACCGCAGCCATAGCTCAGGGTGCCCCCGCTCCGTCGCCCAACCTGCGGCGGTTCGGGCCGCTGGTTCCGGTTGCGCGCCGCCTGGGGGACGTCTCTGAGGCGCTCCGAGTGGCCCGGGAGGAGGCGACGACCGATCGCCTCACCCAGGTGGCCAACCGCCCAACTCTCCTCGCCCAGCTCTTCACTGAGGTCGAGCGGGCGACTCGTCACGAACGGCCCCTGACCATCGCCTTCATCGACCTGGACCACTTCAAGGAGATCAACGACACGTACGGCCACGAGGTCGGTGACACCGTGCTGCACGATGTCGCCGGCGTCTTCCGAGAGCACACTCGGGGGTCGGACTTCGTCGGCCGCTACGGGGGCGAGGAGTTCGTTCTCGTGCTGCCGGAGACGAGGGTCGAAGACGCCACCGCCGTCGCGGAGAACATGCGCCTGCTGATCCTGCGCCAGCGGTTCGAGGGCCCGCAAGGCGATGCGTTCACGGTCTCGGTTTCCATCGGAATCGCCGGCGGACGCGGACAGCACCTTCGCGTCGATCAGCTTCTGCGCGACGCCGACGCTGCGATGTATGCCGCCAAGTCGCTTGGCCGCAACCAGACCTACGTGTTCGCCGAAGCCGACGACGACGCTGCGCGCATTCCGCGCGCCCCTATGTCGGCCGAAGGACGACGGCGCGCAGTCGAGGTGGGCGACCAGGCTCGTCATGCCGCAGAAGCAGCCCTCGCGGCCGTGCTGGCACCGCGCTCCCACTACAGCGGGCGGCCCTCGACGCTCATCGCTGCCATCGCCGTTCGCATGGCAGTCGAGCTTGGCCTCCCCAACGCTGAGATCGAACGCATTCGCGTCGCGGCGCTGCTCCACGATATCGGCAAGCTCGCCGTGCCCGAGTGCATTCTCGAGAAGCCGGGACCACTGAACGCGGACGAGTGGCTGAGCGTGGTCCAGCACCCTCGCGCCGGCGACGCCATCCTGGAGCGCGTGGCGGCCGTCGGGGACGCCCGAGCAATCATTCTCCATCACCACGAGCACTACTCGGGCCACGGCTACCCGTACGGGCTGCGCGGTTCCGACATTCCGCTCGGTGCGCGGATCGTAGCCATCGCCGACGCATACGACGCCATGGTTCGTGACCGGCCGTATCGCTCGGCTATCGGCCACGATGCCGCAGTGGCCGAACTGCGCCGTTTCGCCGATGTGCAGTTCGACCCCGAGCTGGTCGACCTCTTCTGCGACCTCTACGCGGTCGTGGCCCCGCGGGCAGACCGGACATTGCTCATCCACCCACCGGCGATCCCCGCCGAGCGTACCGCTCGGCCCGCCCATCGGAGCGCCGTCTCGGCCTGAGGCGACGGCCGCGTGCTGATCGCCGGTGGGCTAGGCGGCCTCGCGAAGGGCGTGGCCTCGGCTGAGCTGTACCAACCCTAGTACTCGACTCTGGCGAAGCGTCCGGCGACCGGGTACGACTCGGGCCCCCTGGATTCATTGGCGCCCGGCCAACGCCTCGCTACACTGACTCTCGTCAGGGGTCGGATCCCCGGCCCCGAGAATAGGGGTCGGCGCTCACGCGAAGCGCCAGAGGGAGCCGCAAATGGCGACCCGTTCTCGAACCGCCCACGGCGTTGTCGAGCTTCGCATCGGACGTTCCCGGCCGAGCCCCCGCAGATCCCGGGCGACCGCCCTGCGCCTGGCGGGCCTGCTCGTCACCCTCGCGCTCTCGGCCTGTTCGTCTGCCACTGCAACACCGACCCAAACGCCAATACCGGCGCCCTTGCCGTCGCCAAGCCCGACCGGCGTGATCATCGTGCCTGGCTCGGCCGGGCCGACGGCTACCGAGATGTCGAGCGAGAGCCCGACCCCCACGTCGACATTGCCCCAGCAGACGCCAGCCGCGACAGGCGCACCGGGACAGACGGCGGCCCCGACGATCGACGTGAAGTGTCCGTCGCCGGCCGTTGTCGGGGCGGCCCTCGATCTGCTGGCCAATCAGGCCCCGACCGGCCCGACGATCGATTCCACCCAGGTGGGCACGGAGTCCATGACCACCTGCAACTACTCCGGCATGTTCAGGACCATGGTCTCCTTCGCGGTCTTCGGCTCGCCGGCCGACATGGCCTCCGCCGAGGCCGGAGCGGCTGCCATGCAAGGCTCGACCGCGGTGCCCGGTCTTGGCGACCAGGCCTACTACGT
>PMNU01000023.1 GCA_003165675.1 Chloroflexota bacterium | reverse complement strand
TCGAACTTGTCCGCACCGAGCTGCCCGATGAGTACGTCCTCGAGCAGCATGCCGTTGGCCCAGATGCCGTTGTCACCGACGGCCAGCGGGGTGATTCCCTTGGCCTTGAGTGCGTCGGCTACGGTGAAGAACTGGTCCCAGGTCGTGGGGGCCGTCAGGTTGTTGGCCGTGAAAACGGTCTTGTTGTACCAGAGCACGTTGGCCCGGTGGATGTCCAGCGGAACGCTGTAGTAGTGCAGGGTGCCGGAGGAATCCTTGGCGCTGACGATGTCGAGCACGCCCTTCGGGAACTGCGTGGTCCAACCGTTGGTCGTATACAGGTCGTCCAGGTTGTCCATGTAGCCCGGTGTTACGTACGTGTCGAGGAGCTCATGGCCCATGTGAACCTGGAAGGTATCGGGCGGGGTGCCGTTCAGAACGCGGTTCTGAAGGGCCGCCTGCGCGACCGAACCGGCGCCGCCTGCGATGGCGCTGTTGGTCACGAAGTACTGCGGGTTGTCGCAGTTGAACTTGTTGATGATGGCGTTGAAGCCGGCGGCCTCACCCCCGGTGGTCCACCAGGAGACGGCCTCGATCGGGGTCGCGTTCGCCGCGGCTGCGCACGTGCCGCTGGCGCCAGCGGCGCCGGCCGACGGAGCCGTCGTCGAAGAGCTGGAAGTACACGCCGAAGCGACCAGGGCCGCCACGGAAATCACGGCGAGAATCCGCCGCGACGGGAGCTTCACGGATAGCACCTCACTGACCTTGGATACGCCGATGAGGTCACCGAGCTAGTCGGATGACGCCATCGGACCTAGTCGGCGGGTCAGGCAGGTGCCCAGGGCCGCCTGGTCTCAAGGGCCTGCCAAGGCCGCACCAGGCGATCGCCTCCCTCACCCAGACGCTACTCCCTTGCCTCACCTCCTCCGCACGAGCGCCGGCAACGCAACGCGGGCCCGGAACGGCCTTGGGTCGGGCCGTCCTGGGCGCGATCACAAGCGAACCGCCCGCGATCCTGGGTACGCGGGAGCCGCGACACCGTTCCCGCGCTCACGCTAGCCCAGCCTGATAACGTTGTCAACCTTGCAGCGACGACCATCCTAGAGCTCTGCGTTGACGACCGAGACGACAGGATCGACACTATGGCAACGATGTCTGAACGCCGCTCTACCCGTCAGACGTGGCGGATTTCGGGCGCTCCCGCATTGAGCACTACAAGGGGCCCCGGCCACAGTGAGCGACTCTCAAGCCTCCAACACCACTGACCCGCCCACGGCCGGGCGCAAGTCCGTGGGGATCCGGCCTGATCCCGAGTCCGCACCTCGCAGCAGCGACTCCGCCAGGGACGAGATTGCCTACCGCCCATTCGAGCGCCCCGGGCAGGCCACGATGCGTGACGTCGGCGACGCCGCGGGAGTCAGCCTCAAGACCGTCTCCCGGGTGGTGAACAAGGAGCCGGGCGTCCGGCCGGAAACGCAGCGGCGCGTTGAGGACGCCATCCTCGCCCTCGGATTCCGCCGCAATGTGGTTGCTCGCAGCCTGCGCACCGGCCATCAGATCGGCAGCATCGGGCTCATCGTTGCGGACTTGATGAACCCCTTCTACTCGAGCGTCGCCAGGGCCGTGGAGGGAGTGGCCGAGCGGCACAATGCGGTCATCATCATCGGCAGTTCCGGCGAAAACGCGACCCGCGAGCGTGAACTGGTCACGAACCTGCTCCATCGACCCGTTGACGGCCTCATCCTGGTACCGGCCGGGAACGACCACCTTTACCTGGAGCCCGAGCGCAGGCTGGGTGCGCAGATCGTCTTCCTGGACAGAGGCGGGGGCAACATCGATGCGGACGCGGTGGTCCTGGACAACTTCGGCGGGGCCAAGCTGGCCGTCGATCATCTCATCCGGCGCGGTCACAAACGCGTGGGCTTCGTCGGCGACTCGGCCACGGTCCGCACGGCGGTCGAACGGCTGGACGGCTACAGGGCGTCCCTGGCCGACGCGGGCATCCCCTACGACCCGGAGTTGGTCCGGCTCGGCTCGCCGGCCGTCGAGATGGCCGAGACGGCGGCTCGTCAGCTGCTCGACCTCGACGACCGGGCGACGGCCATCTTCGCTGCCAACAACCGCCAATGCGTCGGCGTGCTGCGAGCCGTTCGAGCCTCGGGGACGCAGGTTGCGCTCGTGGGCTTCGACGACTTCGAGCTGGCCGACCTGCTGCCGATTCCGGTTTCGGTGATCAGCTACGATCCGGCGGAACTCGGCCGCGCCGCTGCCGAACTGCTCTTCTCCAGGATGGCCGGCGACGCCCGGTCGCCGCAACGCATCGTCATCCCGACTCGCCTGATCCAGCGCGGATCGGGCGAGATCGGATCCTAGGCCGACCGTGCAAGCCCGACACGCCACCCTCGACGCGGAGATAGCGCACTACAGGTGTCACCGGACGGGAAGCCTCGGGCGCCTGGACGGCAGGGCCGACGAGCCGGCCTGGCTCAGGGCTCCACGCTCGCCGCGCTTCGTGGACATGGTTACCGGTGAGCCCGGCTACTTCGACACGCGCGCCGCGGCGCTCTGGGACGACAACGGCCTCTACGTCTCGTTCTGGGTCGAGGAGCCGTTCCCCGGGGCGCACATGACCGAACGCGATGGGATCGTCTTCGCCGAGAACGACGTCGAGATATTCATCGACGGGGGCGACTGCTACTACGAGCTGGAGCTCAACGCCGCCAACACCGTGTACGAGGTCCTCTTCATCTGGCAGGACGCCTACACGCGAGGTGGAAGATTCGACGTGCCCGAGTTCGACCTTGTCGAGCGGCACGCCCTTTCTTTCGGTGGCGACTACGACCGCCAGGCCCGCAGCTTCTGGCGTGGCACGCATCCGCGCGGCCCCCGCTGGGCGTTCCGTGATTGGGACCTGCCCGGGCTGCAAACCGCCGTGCATGTCGACGGCAAGCTCAACGACAGGTACTTCGTGAGCGAGGGTTGGAGCGCGCAGATCACCCTGCCGTGGAAGGGCATGGCGTGGCTGGCAAACGGCCGCTCGCTCCCGCCCAGGGACGGGGACGTGTGGCGGATCTTCTTCGGACGGTTCGAGAAGATGACCGTCGGCGGCGTCGAGGTTCAGCCCCACCCAGCCTGGTGCTGGAACAAGCACGGCGTGATGGACACGCATATGCCGGAGCGCTTCACGTACGTGCACTTCTCCGACAAGGCAGTCGACGACCTGTAGCGACCCGTGTTTCGCGGCGCCACGTTTCCGTGGCGTCGCTTGTCCTCGGCACGGATTCCCGCAGCGCGGCGTCAGACGCGGGCCACGCCTCCGGACGTCGCACTCCGGCGCGCCAGCGCGTCAACCGACACGGCGGCCAGGAGCACGAGGGCCGTGGCGATGTACTCGTACTGAACCTGGAAACTGAGGAGGTACAGGCCGTTGTAGATCGCGCCGATGGTCAGACCGCCGATCAGGCCGTGAATCGCCCGCCCGCGGCCACCCATCAGGCTCGTGCCGCCGATGACCGCGGCGGCCACGGCATAAAGGACTTCCTGGCCACCGTTGAAGTTGGTCGTGATGCCGCCCTGGTAGGAGACGGCCACGATCCCGGCCACGCCGGCGAGAGCGGCGGAGATCACGAAGGCCCACATCCGGATGGAGGTTACGCCCACGCCCGCACGGCGGGCGGCTTCAGGGTTGCCCCCGACCGCGTACATGTGGCGACCGAACTGGGTCCGCTCGAGCAGGATCGTCGCTCCTCCAACCACGGCCAGAACGAGAGGCACAACCCAGGGCACACCGATGACCGGAAGCGTCCCCAGGCTGCGGTCGATGTTGCAGATCACGACGATGACGATGCCGGCAATGGCGAGGAAGGCGATCTTTGCGATCGTGAGGCCCACCGGCGGGGCGACAAGTCCGCTGCGACGCCTTGCAGCGTCCCGCATCCACATCGACCCGCCAATGAGCAGGACTATCACTGCGAGGCCAACCCATGCGAGCCAGACGTCCAGGTAGCGGTAGACGATGCCGTAGATCTCACGCTGGTTGCCCGGGCTTGAGGGCGAGACGTCGAAGCCGCCGGCCTGCCCCAGGATGATGATCATCACGCCGAACCAGAACATCTGGCCGGCCAGCGTGACCACGAACGATGGCAGCTTCAATCGCGTGATGATGAACCCGTGGACGGAGCCGATCGCGGCGCAGACGAGGACCGCGACCACGACAGCGCCCACCCAGGGCCAGTTGTGCATGTAGTCGGACGGGGGGGCCTGCGGTTGCACCAGCAGGCCGGCTATGATCCCGCCGATCGCGGCGACATAGCCAATCGAGAGGTCGATCTCGCCGAGCAGCAGGACGAAGATCTCGCCGACGGCCAGGATGCTGAAGACCGCGCTCTCGCTGAATAGGTCAACCAGGTTCCTCGGCGACAGATAGCGGTGGTTCGGGCTCGTGATCTCGAAAACGATCGCCACCACGACGAGGGCCGCGACCACCGGCAGCAGACCTGCGTCGCCGGACTTCAGCCGCGCGAACCAGGCACGCAGGTACTGGCCAAGCGACTGGGCCATGATCTCCGGCGGCATGACCTCGACCGCGGCTGCGGTAAGGTCCGGGGCCGCCTCAGCCTGGGCGGCGATGTCCTCGGGCGTCCTTCCGCTCCCGGCGCCTCCTGCTCCGGCCATCGATCAGTCCCTCCTCGTTGTGGAGGCGGATGCGGCCACTTCGCGGCTCGAGCCGCCGGTGGTCATGTAGTCGACCGCGCTCTGGCGGTCGAAGGCCGAGGCGCGATCCTGGGCGACCATGCGACCCAGATGCATGATCGCGATCCTGTCGGCAACTTCGAAGATGTCGTTGAGGTTGTGGGAAATGACCATGACCGCCAGACCGTGGCTCTTGAGCCGCCTGACGAGGTCGAGCACCATCTTCGTCTGGGCCACTCCGAGAGCCGCGGTCGGCTCGTCGAGCAAGACCAGTTTCGAGTTCCACATGACCGCCTTGGCCACGGCCACTGCCTGGCGCTGGCCGCCGGAGAGTGTCGCGACGGGCTGGCGAATCGACCGAACAGTCGTCACGTGCAGGCTGGCCAACGTCTCGGCCGCCGCCCGCTCCATGCTGTCCTCGTCGAGGATGAACCGGCGCTGTCGTTCGCGACCGAGAAACATGTTCTGGACGATGTCCAGGTTGTCGGCGAGCGCCAGGTCCTGGTAGACGGTCTCGATGCCGAGGGCCGCCGAGTCCTTCGGACTGCGGATGTGTATAGGCTGGCCCTGCCAGAACATCTGGCCGGCGTCCGGCTGGTGGATGCCGGCGATGCACTTGGTCAGGACCGACTTGCCGGCTCCGTTGTCCCCGCAAAGCGCGGTGACCTGTCCGGCCGGCAGATCCAGGTCCACCTCGAACAGCGCTTGCACCGCGCCGAAATGCTTGCTGACTCCCTTCAGGCGGAGCAGGGGCTCCGCGGCGGCCGGGCCAGTCGCGAGAGCCTGCCCACCGGCTGCCGGACCACCGTCAGTCGGCCCATCCATATGAGTCAATGACATCGATTTGACTCCCATCTGCGCTCGCGCCAAGGTCAGCCCCGGGTTTCTCACGCGGCGATCCGCTTGCGATCTGCCCTCGCCGGGCCGCATGACCGTCGACCTTCTCCTGCGAAGTCGGTCCTCCGAATCAGTCCTCCGAATCAGTCCGTAGCCAGCCTGCCGGGCGTGGCGGAGGCGGCTGCCAGGAAGAATGCCGCGAGGACTCGATGCGCTCAAGGCGCATGAGCCCTCGCGGCCTGCTGCTATGGGACTACTGGATGCCGGCGGCGGAGCAGACGCTCGCGCCGACTGCGTTGCACAGGTCCGTCGCGCTGACGAACTTGTCCTGTATGACCGTGGACTCCATGTTCTTGCTGTTGACCCAGGTCGGGATCAGAAGAACGGCCGGCTCAGTGGTAGCCGCGTTCGTCGGATCGGTGGTCGTGCCGTTCACGAGAGTCGTGGGCGGGGTCTGCTTGGCGCGCAGATAGGTCGCAAGGGCAACCGCTGCCTGAGCCTCCTTGTAGATCGGCTTGTAGACCGAGCCACACTGGAAGCCCTGGAGAACGTTTTCCATGCCCTGCAGGGTTGCGTCCTGTCCCGTAGTCGGGATCTTGTTGGCAGCGACGCCGGCACCCTTGAGGACGGTGATCACGGAGTTGGCCAGCCCGTCGTTGGCCTCAACCGTGGCGTTGATCTTGTTGTTGGCGGTGAACGCCGTCTGGAAGATCGTCTGGCCCTTGGTGTTGTCCCATCCGGGGGCGATGGCGTCGCCGGCGAGCGTGTAGCCGGCGGAGTTGGACCCGCTGGTGAGCGTGGTCGTGTTGGTGAGGGCCGTGCCCCAGATCACGTTGTTGTAACCGGCAGCGAACGAGATGGCATTCGGATCGGTGTCCTCGCCGCCGTCCAGCTCATAGACCTGCGGGCTGGCGACGTTCCACGCCGTGACGCAGTCCATGAAGCCCTGACCGATCAGCTTTCCGACCTGAACGTTGTCGAAGCTGACGTAGTACGTACTCGTGCCCTGGAAAGTAGCTCGGTCGTAGCTGATGTATGGGATTCCTGCAGCCTGGGCCAGAGACTGGATCTGCTTGCCGGTCGGTCCGTCGAGCGGGTCGACCAGCAGGACCTTGGCGCCGGCGGTGATATCTGCCTGGGCGATCGTCACCTCAGTGCTGGTAGTGCCCGAGGCGTTGTCGATCTTGAAATCGGTGGTGGCGTATCCGGCGGCCTTGAATGCCTGGGTCAGATACGGCAGGTCATAGCTCGTATACCGAGCCGACGTCGTGACGTCGGGGAGGATCACTCCAACGAGGCCACTGCCGGCCGAGGTCACGCTGGTCAGCTGGGACATCGCGCAAAAGGCGGAGTCGAACGAGCTGATGCTGATCGACCCGCCGGGCGGTGGACAGGTCGCCGCCGCGCTGGGGGCGGACGTGGCCGACGTCGTGGCCGTGGCCGTCGACGAAGAGCAGCCGGTCACGATGGCGGCTACTGCGATGATGGACGTTATTAGCTTCTTGGTACTCAACAGAAAGCTCCTCCTACGCGGTTCGTCATGACGGGCGACGCATCAGCATCCCCGGGACACATGATCCTGCATCACCTCCTCACCTGCTGGGGCTGGCGCTCCGGCCGCCCAACGCTGGGCGCACGCCTGGTTCGCCATTTGTCAGAATGATCCCGACCCGTCGCCCCCATGACGGGAACGATGGTCGGGTCGTACAGGGTGGGAGCCAACGCCATCTCGGCGGCGCCGAGCAGAAGCGTGTTGGCTCCGAGCTGGGCGGTGGTCAGTTCGACCATGGCGCGGGGCGCCGGCATCGCCCGCGCGTCTAGCTCGCAAACAACTGCCTCCTGAACCTGGGGGAAGATTCGGGCATAGAGCCCACCGAGAGCGACACAGCTCGGATTGAAGACGTTCACCAGGCCGGCCAATCCGATGCCCAGCCAGCGGCCCGATTCGGCAAGAGCGGCCAGCGCCACCTCGTCGCCGCGGTCGGCCGACGCCAGCAGATCCGCCAGGGCCTCCGTACCTCCCAGCGGATCCCTGCCTGAGCGGCGCAGGAGCGCCTCCTCGCCCACCTCGGCTTCCCAGCACCCTCGGGCACCGCAGTGGCAGAGGTCGCCGTTGGGGTCCACCGTGAGGTGGCCTACTTCGCCCGCGTAGCCGGCCGCTCCGGCCAGCGACCGGCCGCCGACCACGATGCCGGCGCCGATGCCGCCTTCGCCCCAAAGACAGATGAAGTCGTTCGAGCCGCGGCCGGATCCACGCAGATGCTCGGCCGAGGCGGCAAGGTCCGCATCGTTCCCAATGAACACAGGGACGTCCAACTTACGGAACCGCTCACGCAGGAGATCCCCCATCGGAACGTCCCGCCAGCCGAGGTTGGGTGCGTGACGCAGATACCCATCCACGGCGCGTACCGCGCCCGGAACGGAGACTCCGATGGCCACGATACGCGACTCGTTGCTGAGTCCTTCGATCAACGAGCCGGCCAGACCGTGAACCTCGTCCACGATCCGAGCAGGATCGGTACCGGCAAGAGATCGATCGTGTCGGATCGAGTCGATCACCCGGCCCCCAAGGCCGATGACCGCGGCGCCGATCCAGTCGGTGGATAGCTCGACCGCGAGGGCTTCCGGACCTTTGCTGCGCAACTCGACGACTGGTGACGGTCGACCGGGAGCCTGCGGCAGTCCCTTGGGACGACTCCGCTCCCAAACGAGATTGCGCGCGATCAACTCACCTATCAGCGACGCAACCGTGCTCCGGTTCAGATGCAGTTCGGTGGCCAGCTCAGACCGAGACGACGAACCGTTGAGATGCAGGTGGCGCAGCATTCGGCTGAGATTGCGGCGCCTGATCTCGGCCTGGGCGACTCCACCTTCGCCACGAACGACCATGGGTCGGCGTTCCTCGTTGGGCTCGAGTACAAGTCGATCAGTTTAGTTGGGCGGGCAACAAAACAAACTAATCAAGCGGAGAGTACAACAGATCGCGGAAACATCGCAACGGGGTAGGTCGTCGATGCGCCGGGCGATCCGAGCGGCCGAATCGACCGGGCAGGGCAGCCCGAGCCCAGCTCGTTCGATGGCAGCCGAGGTCGTCCGTGAGCAGGTCGCGCAGGATTGGGTGCAGGGGCCGCCGTCCCCGGCGGCCTGGCCGACCGACGATACATGCGATGCCTACACCAGTCTGGCGAACAGCTCGTTGCTGAGAAGACGACCGCGCGTGGTGAGCCGGACTCGCGGCTGACCGTCCAACACGACGACCTCCAGCAGCCCAACCGACTCGGCCCACTCGCGCACACCATTCAGGGGCGGCCGAGATGCAGTCGCCTCGTCAACGCCGTAGTCAAGGCGTAAGGCCAGGATGACTTCCTCCGCGGCGATCTGCTCGGGGCCGAGCCTCTCCATGCCGCCGGGCGGCAACTCAGGAATCCTGCCCGTCGCGCTGCGCCATCCTGATCCGGCGGCATCCGTCCGGGGCCGCCGCGCGACCGCGGCGCCGTGAGCTGGCACCAGCGCCGCTATGTAGGGCTCCATCGCCGCGGCGTTCCAGCGCCGCGTGGCACCGTCGAAGGCGTGGGCGCCAGGGCCCACGGCCTCGTACGGTCGCCGCTCCCAGTAGGCCAGGTTATGACGGCTCTCATGGCCCGGGCGCGCCCAGTTGGAGATCTCGTAACCGTGCCATCCGCGCTCGGCCAGCAGATCCGTCGCGAGGCAATACTGGTCGGCGGCGCGATCGTCGTCCTGCCCCAGACGGGCACGCTCGCGCCAGCGTCGCGCCCCCGGCGGCGTGAGAAGATGGTCGCCGTCGCGGCCCGTCAGCCCCTCGGCGTCGGGGTCGTCGAGGGTCAGGGCGTAGAGGGAGAGATGGTCGGGCGCCAGCGCCAGAGCCGTCCGCAGTGTGGCCTCCCACGCGGCGACCGAACCACCCGGCAGGTCGTACAGCAGATCCAGATTGACCGAGCCGATGCCAGCCGCGCGCGCCTCCGCCACGGCAGCGGCCACGTCCTCCGGGGAGTGGCGCCGACCCAGGCGCCGCAGCTCGCCGGCGTCGAGGCTCTGGGCCCCGAACGAGATACGCGTCACTCCAGCTCGGCGGAACCCGGCTGGATCGCCACGATCTTCCGACCCGGGGTTGGCCTCCAGCGTTACTTCGGCATCGGGTGCGAGGCCAAAGCGTTCTCGAACGAGGGCCATCAGCCGCTCGAGCCACTCCCCGGGGACGAGCGACGGGGTGCCGCCGCCGAAGTAGACGCTCCGCAAGGTGGTGCGGGGGCCGCCTGAAGCAGCCCGACCGAACCGCTCGTCCAGCGCATCGGCGCGCAGCTCCAGCTCACGGCCGACCGCTTCATACAGCCGCTCCGTGCGCGCTCGCGGCCCGCGGGCGTCGCCGCCGGCGTACACGACGAAGTCGCAGTACGGACAGCGAGCCACGCAGAACGGCAGGTGGAGATACAGGGCGTCGGGCGGCATTGGCGAGCTCACCCTAGGAGGGTAGCCGGATTGCCCGACGCGGCGCGTTTCTCGGGACCGGCGCCCGCTCGCGTCCCCTCGCCCGCGACGAAGTCGCGGGCGAGGACTGGGCTAGCGGGCTCGCCCCCGATTGATGTGCGTGAGGGTGTGAACCGCGGCGCGGATCCGGTCTGGGAGGCCACTCGAACTGGGGGTCGCGGCCCCGACCTTCGTCCCGCCCTGGGGCGCACCGGCGGCCTTTCGCCGACCCACCCGAACGGCGTGGCCCGAAGCCTCTCTCTGCTCGGCGGTGCCGCGCGGCTCGGCGCCGCGACTCACGATAAGTGGCCGCCGTGCGTCCTGCCAGCCCTCTGGCGGCGCCTTCCGGAACTCCAACTCCTCTGGCTCGAGGCCGCCGCGCGGCACCTGCCCGGCGTGTCCCGTGCAGACGAATAGGGCAAACGAAGCGATGGCATGACCGATGATCGGCGCCCCGATGCCGCCCGAGGCAAGGGTGGCCCAACCGCCCGCAAGGCCGATGCCGAATGCAAGCAGGAGCATGTACGGCTGCCGGCCGGGCGCCGCCAACCGCGTCGCCAGGACGTATACCAGTGTTGCGATGAGAATCGCCGGGGCGCCCGGGACACCGATCGCGACGAGCGACCCCAGGAGCGCTCCCCGGAACGTGGCTTCATCGATCACCGCCGTCGCGATCGAGTTGATCGCCGCGCCCGGATAGGCGCGGGCCGCCGGCAGCCTGAGATACCCGTAGCGGAACCAGGCGAAGGCCACGGCCTGGCCGAGACCGAGGAGGGCCAGAAGCGTGCCGTATGCAACCACGTCTGTCCGGTGGCCAATTACCAGGAACAGGACGTCGTGAGGGGATGGGTGCACGACGTACAGTGCCGCAAGCAGCGTCAGGCCGATCAGATACCAGGCGAGTCGCGTCCAGAAGCCGCGGCGGCCGCGCTTAGGCTCGTCGTATTCGGCCGCGCCGAAACGCTCCGCCTCCAGCCGCANNGCCAGAACGTTCTTGCGCATCGCTGCGACGCTCTCGCGGGCGATGACGTTCGATCCGATCGCGGCCTGGATGGCGATCTCGAACATCTGGCGGGGAATGAGCCCGCGAAGGCGGTGAACCAGCTCTCGTCCGATCAGCTGGGCCCGGTCGCGGTGCACGATGACGGAGAGCGCATCGACTGGATCGCCGGCGACCAGGACGTCGACCTTGACCAGGTTGGCCGCCCGGTAGCCGGCCTCCTCGTAGTCCATCGAGGCGTAGCCCTGCGTCCGGCTCTTGAGCTGGTCGTAGAAGTCGACGATGACCTCGCCCAGAGGCAGCTCGAACGTGAGCAGGACTCGCTGCGGGTCCAGGTACTCCATGCCCAGGAAGCTCCCACGCCGGTTCGTTGCCAGCTCCATGAGCGTCCCGATGAAGTTGGACGGGGCCACGACGCTCAGCTTGACCCACGGCTCCTGGATCTCCTCGATCTCGCCGGCGTTGGGCATCTTCGACGGGTTGTCGACGGCGACGACCCCCCCGTTGTTGATCAGGACGACGCGGTACTCGACCGACGGGGCCGAGGCGATGAGCTCCTGGCCGAACTCGCGCTCGAGCCGCTCCTGGACGATCTCCATGTGGAGCAGGCCCAGAAAGCCGCAGCGGAAGCCGAAGCCGAGGGCGACGGAGCTCTCGGGCTCGAAGCTGAAGCTCGCGTCGTTGAGGTGAAGCTTCTCCATAGCCTCGCGCAGGACCGGGTAGTCCACTCCGGCAACGGGGTAGATGCCGGCGAAGACCAGGCTCTTGGCCGGCTGATAGCCGGGCAGCGGATGCGCGGCCGGATGCGCCACGGTCGTGACCGTGTCGCCGACCTGCGCTTCACGGACGCTCTTCAGCCCCGTCGCAACGTAGCCCACGTCCCCCGCGCGGAGTTCGGGCACGGGAACGAGCTGCGGTCTGAAGAAGCCGAGCTCGAGCAGCTCGGCCTCGGCGCCGGAGCCCATCAGGCGAATGATGTCGTGCTGATGCAGCGTCCCCTGAGCGAGTCGGACGTAGACGACCACGCCCTTGTAGGCGTCGTAGTGCGAGTCGAAGATCAGACCCTGGAGCGGCGCCTCGGGGTCTCCCTTGGGGGGCGGGATCCGGGCGACGATGGCCTCCAGGATCTCGGGTACGCCCGTCCCGTCCTTGGCCGACGCCAGCAATACCTCTTCGCGAGGGATCGCCAGGACGCTCTCCAGCTCGTCGATCACGACATCGGGCTGGGCCGAAGGCAGATCGATCTTGTTGAGGACCGGGATGATCGTCAGGTTCTGGCGAAGGGCGAGGTGGACGTTGGCGAGGGTCTGGGCTTCGATTCCCTGCGTCGCGTCGACGACTAGAATGGCGCCTTCACAAGCCTGGAGCGAACGGCTGACCTCGTAGCTGAAGTCGACGTGGCCGGGAGTGTCGATCAGGTTCAGGCCGTAGACCAGGCCGTCCGCGGCCTCGTACTCGAGGCGGACCGCCCGGGCCTTGATCGTGATTCCCTTCTCTCGCTCGAGGTCCATCGAGTCGAGGACCTGGCTCGTCATCTGGCGCGCCTCGATGGTGTGCGTCAGCTCGAGCAGGCGATCCGCCAGCGTCGATTTGCCGTGGTCGATGTGGGCGANNAGGCGAGCCTGTGGAATTCGACCATCGCGCTCGGGGCTCATGCCTACCAGGATACCGGCTCGAGCGGACCCCACGGCGAGGAGGTCTCCTCGCCTCCCCCGTCGCGTGCCGACGGTGCCGGAGAGCCTCTCCTCCGTACCCCACGACCCTGGGCAGCTTCTTGGCCTGCCCGACCCAGCCCACCACGATCTCCACGTTCGGCAGACGGCGGGCCGGAACCTCGAGGCGCTGCTGGTCTTTCGTCGTCAACGTCAGCCTCTCTCTCATTAGGGGAGACGGACAAGATCGCTGAACAGTTAGCGATGTCCGATTCGCTGGGCATCGACACGCGCCTGCGCGCCTGCGCGGGACTCTGCTACCATCAACCGTCGCGTCAGTCGGCCCAGTTTCGGTTGCCTGCCGCCTTCCTTCTGCAGCACAGAGGTCTTCGAACTTGGCCAAGACGCCCCGAGGCTGGACCGGCGCCCGCACGCCGTCAGCGATCAAGCGGGTCCGCCAGGCAGAGCGCCGGCGGGCCATCAATCAACCGCGCAAGAGCGCGGCGAAGACGTATGCCGCGAACGCCGTCAGGATCGCCAGCGGCGCCAGCGAGGGCGACGCTGCTGCGGCCCTGGCCGAGGCAATGAGCGCGCTCGACAAGGCAGCGAAGGTCGGGGCGATCCACCCGAACAACGCGGCCCGCCGCAAGTCGAGGCTGGCCATCAAGATCAACGCCCTGGTTGAAGGCGCAGCCGTTCAGACGACGGCCCGCGTCACCAAGACCACCGGCACCGCTGCCGCCGTGAAGGCTGCCCGGAATCGCATCGCCTCCGGCAAGGCGAGCAAGGCTAAGGGTCCACAGACCGCCGCCGGCAAGGCCAAAGCCGCCCTATCCAAGACGGCTCGCGCCGAGGCCGCTCCAAGCGCCGCCGCCCCGGAGGCACCGAAGGCCGCTGCCAAGGCTCCGGCCAAGACGCCGGCGAAGGCTGAGAAGCCCGCGCCGAAGGCCGCTGCCAAGGCTGCCGCTCCGAAGGCCGCCGCTCCGAAGGCCGCTGCCANNCGGGCTGAAGGCCGCTGCCAAGACCGAGAAGACCACGCCGAAAGCCGAGAAGAAGCCCAAGGCCTGAGACTTCGATCATCGCCAATTCGTCGGGCCAGGTCGACAGACCTGGCCCGTTTGATTACCCAACACGGTCCAGGTGCTACCGGGGCAGAGGAGGGCTGCCTGCGCCCGATCGATTCGGAGCTGGACGAGTTCCTCATCCCGGGGACGCAGCCTGCCGATCTTCGGGAGTTAATCGAACCGGGCGATCCGCCCGTGCCGCGAGTCGTGGCTGAGTTCATCCGATTCTGACGCCCCTGCCCCGCCGGCTCGCTGTGGCGCAGGTTTCGCCCACGGGCCGACTCCACTATCGTTGCCGGCATGGGATCGCGAATCCTCATCGCCGACGACGAGCCGCACATTCGTGAGGTGGTCCGCGCCTATTTGGAGCGCGAGGGCTACGAGGTCATCGAGGCCGCGGACGGCAACGCTGCTCTCGAGCACGGCCGCAACTCCGGCCTGGATCTCCTGGTCCTCGACGTCATGCTGCCGGGGCGCTCCGGCTTCGACGTACTGCGGGCCCTTCGAAGCGAGGGCTCGACCGTCGGCGTGCTGATGCTTACCGCCCGCGACGACGTCATCGACCGCGTGGCCGGTCTGGAGCTCGGGGCCGACGACTACGTCACGAAGCCGTTCGAGCCGCGCGAGGTTGTGGCCCGCGTGGGCGCTATCCTGCGGCGCTTCGGCCGGCCGGCGGGAGACGGGTGGACGGCCAGCTCGGGCGAACCAGGAAGGCTTCGGCCGACTGGCGCCTTCTTCGACCTGGCGATTGACATCGACGCCCGAGACGTCTCGCGAGCAGGGGCCGGCCTGCCGCTGACTCGAACCGAGCTCGACATCCTGGCCACGCTCGCCGAGCAGCCGGGGCGGGTCTGGACACGTGAGCAGATCGGCCAGCGAGTCTTCGGGGAGTCGTTCGACACCTTCGATCGCACGATCGACAGCCACGTCAAGAACCTTCGCGCCAAGCTGGGTCCGCGGCCGGACGGCGGATCGTACGTTGAGACCGTTCGAGGCGTGGGCTATCGAGCCGCCCGCGCGGTCGACCAGGCCTGAGGCGGGACGGCGCCGTGAGTCTACGCTGGCGAATCGCCATTGGGTTCGCCCTCGTCGCGCTGGCCACGGCGGCCGTTATCGCCCTGGCTACGCCATCGATCGTCAACCAGGGATTCTCCGACTACGACAGGGACTACGATGCCGACAGGCCGCCAGTTACAGCGGTTGCGACGCCCTTCGCCGAGAGCGGAACCGCGGCCGTCGTCGCCACAACACCGACCCCGGGGCCGGCCGCAATCCCAACCGCGAACGGCCAGGCTCAGCAGACGACAATCCTGCGTTTGATGCTCGCCGCCATCGCCGCGGCCGCAGTTGCGTCCCTCTTTGGCCTGCTCGCCGCCGGAAGGCTCGTGAGGCCGCTTACGCGTCTGGAGGGCGCCGCGGCAGCGGTCGCCCGCGGCGACCTCGCCAATCGGTCGGGCCTGGCCGACCGAAGCGACGAGTTCGGGCAGCTGGGTCGCACCTTCGACTCGATGGCCGGCCAGCTCCAGGAAGCCGACGAAACACGGCGCCACTTCCTTCAGGACGCCGTCCACGAGCTCAAGACGCCGCTTGCGGTCATCGATGCCACGTCCAGCGCCATCCTCGACGGCGTCTATACGCCGGAGCGGCGTCATCTCGAAACGATTCGCGACCAATCGCGGATTCTCGCCCGCATCGTGGACGACCTGCGCACGATCAGCCTTGCCGAGGGCGGCGACCTGCCGCTGGAGCGCCGCCGGCTCGACGTCCGAGACCTGCTCGATTCCATCGCAGCCGGCTTTGAGGCACGCGCGGCCGGAAGCTCGGTCGAGCTGTCGATCTCAGCCCCGGAGGGCCTCGCCGTCGATGCCGACCCGGACCGGCTGCGCCAGATAGTCGGCGCCCTCCTCGACAACGCTCTGCGCCACACTCCGGAGGGTGGCTCCGTGCGCGTCGTCGCGGTCGATTCAACGACTCCCGGCGTCGCGGTTGCCGGCCGCGCGGGTCCGACGAGGCCGACCGTTCGACTAGCGGTGGAGGACACCGGAGCGGGCATCCCGCCCGAATCGCTGCCCCACATCTTCGAGCGCTTCTACCAGGCCGATCCGTCACGCAGCCGCGGCGCGGGAACGAGCGGCCTGGGGTTGTCGATCGTTCGAGCGCTGGCCGAGGCCCACGGCTGGCGCGTTGGTGCTGAGAACCGGACCGAGGGCGGTGCGAGACTCTGGATCGAGTTGCCGCCGATTCGTCTCACCTGACGCGAACCCGGCCGGGCGGGGCTCGACTCTTCGCGAGTGGCGTTACAGCAAGCGTGTTCGCAGGGGCGGCCCCTGGCTCTACAATCGAGCACGGTCTCGTCGCTCGCAAGGTGGAGTGTCCAGATGACCTCGGAAGCTTCGTCGTCCGGGTTCGATCCCCAGGGTTACAACCCACTGAGTCCGGAAACCCCGATCGACGAGATGAAGACCGAGACGATCCAGCTCGTAGGCCCGCACCTGAGGGTGAGCGGCGATATCCGCCTGGCCAAGTTCAATCGACTCTCGGACCTGTTCAATCACAGCCGGGGATACATCCGCCTCCAGGACGCGCGGCTGCGGCGACGCAACGGGGAGCAGACCAACCTGGTCGTGCCGGAGCTGATGGTCAACCCGGACGAAATCACGTTCATCGGCCAGAGCGTCGATGAAGTCTCGACCACCCACACGAGGATGGCCGGGGGCATGGACCAGCCGCTCATGGAGCGCGTTCCGCGTCGGTTGGTCATCTTCACTTCGGGCCACACGCTGACGGGCTCCATCTACTTGTTCCCGGAAACCGACATCTCCGACTTCGTCGACGCCACCGATCCGCGCTTCGTCCCCGTGGTCGACGTCACGGCGCGCTCGCTGGCAGACCGGCGGGTCATCAGCCACTTCGGACTGGTCCTGATGAACCGAACGCAGATGACCGCGGCATCGTTCCTGGAGAAGGCCGGCGCTGCGGCCGAAACCGGCGTCGCTGTCGAGTAGGCCTCGACGGAGCCACGGGCACTCGCCCGGCAGCCCCGAAGGCGCCCGAAGAGCCCTCCCCGATTCTCTACTTGAGCGTGCCAGCGTAGACGAGCATGTCGACCTGATCGTTGGGAAGTCCGGCGGGGGCATTGGGTTCGAACTTGGCGATCGCGACGATGGTGTCACCTCGCCCGATCTCGAGCCACGCATGGTCAGCCAGGGAGGCTCCGGTCATAGGCAGCGGTTCCCAGCTCTGCCCGTCCGCGCTCCAGGTCGCAACCGGGGGATCCTCCAGCGCGACGACTCGGTCCTCGACCACGAGTGACGTGGTCTCGTTCAGGCTCGTGTTGGCCGACTGCGTATCCATGCGCC
>PMNU01000008.1 GCA_003165675.1 Chloroflexota bacterium | reverse complement strand
GGGGTCGCCACACGATCAGGTCATCGTGACAGCGTCCCGCGGACCCGAGGCGGGCTCCAGGCCGCGCGAAGTTGACCGCGTCACCGGAACGACAGCCTGCGCCGCCTTCTCGATGGCGCCCGCCTGATTGAATCGGGACGCGGACTCGAGTCGCTCGCGGAAGAGCTGCAGCGCAAGAAGCCGCGAGGTCGGCGGGACGATCGTCACGACAAGACAGGACCATTTCCAGCCGCCAATAGCTTGCTCGCCGACGCCTTCGAGCAGACACTTCTATCAGAGCCGGGTCCATACCCTTTCGCTTTCGCTCAGTTCGGCCTCGTGCCCAACCGCGGGAAGCCTGCCCGTACGCTCGGGCTCTGCTCGAGGTAGTCCGACAGCTTGACCGCAATCGCATTCGCCGGAAGGCCAAGATGGGCCTCCCAACTTGCCTTATCCGCTGGCGGTACCCGATCGATGCTGGGTCTCGCCACGGTCACGCTCGTCGCCTCTGCGGTGCTGGTCTCGATCGTCCCGGGGTCCATCGCGTTGGCGATCGACAACGGGCAGCAGCTGGTCATCTCGGTTCTTGCCGTAGTTGTTATGTGGGCGACCTTGCGCCACGGTTCACGCGAAGCAAGTTGGGTTGCTCGCGGGATGCTCGTGGCGCTCACGCTCGCGGTAGCCGGCATGATCCTCTGGGACACGCAGCCAGGCTGGTCGACGGCCTCGGCAGGGCCGACCGGCGCGCTGTTCGTCGGCGCGTTCGCGACCGCCGCCCTTACCCTGGGTTGGTCACTCGCGGGCTCCGTGGAACGCTCCCGACTGGTGCCGGTGCTCCTCGATGCCACGGTCATTGCCGCGGCGAGCATCACTGTGCTCGGCGGCGCCTGGGCGACGCCTATTGGTCAGGGAGTCGGTGGGCCTGAAGCCCTCATTGCCCTGGTCGGAGCCGTCTTCGCCATCTCGGCCCTCGGCGCAGGCTACCTGATCCTGCTCCACTGTCGCGTTCGTCCGAGCTTTGGTAATGCCTATGGCGTCCTTGGCGCCATAGCCCTGATCGGGGTTTCTTGGATCGCGTGGATGGCAGCGCCCGACAACGGCACCGTTGGCGTAGCACCCACCGACTTCGCCTTTTCGGCGGGCGTAATCCTGCTCGCGTATGGTGTCGCGACCTGGGATCTCTCGCCGTCGACGACCGAGCGATCCGAAACGTTGGTGCGTGCCACGGTCGACCTGTTCCCGCCCGTGACGGTAGCTATCTGCGTAACGTTGAGTTTGGTGTCGTCTGGAAGCTCCGGGTTCGACCTGGTCAGGATCGGCACGCTCTTTGTCGTCGGCCTGACCCTGATCCGCCAGATTCTCCTCTCAATCCGCGAGCGCCACTCAAGGCTCGCGGAACGAGCGGCGTCGGCTCGCATCGCGCGTGAAGTTGCCGAGCGAGCGACCGTCCTTTCTGCGCTGTCCAAGCTCGAGGTCTCCGGCGGCCCCGAAGAGGCAGCCGATGCGATCTGCCAGCAGGCGCTCATGCTCGATGGCGTCGAGAACGCGGTTCTCCGGGTCTTCCGCCACGATGGAGACGCTGTGGTCATCGCGGTCAGGGGCCTGAGTGACGTACCCGGGATGGTCGGCACGGTCCTGACGGCATCGCGGACAGAGCATCTGTGGGCGCGCGCAGGCTCTGGTCCGTGGAGCGAAGCCTACGAGTCGACCGACGATCCTCACATGGAGAGGCTTCGTCGCACGGGGCTACGCTCGAGCTACAACGTGCCGCTCTATTGGAACCAGGAACTCCTCGGTGTCGTAGGCCTCGGCTCCGTCTCGCTGTCCTGTTTGGAGGTCCCGGCCGAACGTGCTACGACCGTCCACGAGTTCGCCCTGGTGGCCGGCGCAGTCCTTGGGCCGCCGCTTGCCGAGCGGGCCCGCCTCGAGGCTATCCGCACCCGGATCTTGACGATCATCTCCGAGCGTGCCTTCCACCCTGTGTTCCAGGCCATCGTCGATATCACGACCGCCAGGGTCGTCGGGTATGAGGCGCTCACGCGCTTCGAGAGCGGGCAGCGGCCGGATCTTCAGTTCGGTGAAGCCGACGAGGCAGGGCTCGGGATCGAACTCGAGACGGCTTGCCTGAGAGCTTCGATTGACGCCTCGGTCGACCTGCCTGCCGATACGTGGCTCAGCCTGAACGTCTCGCCGGCTCTCGCGCTGGCACAGGCTCCTCTAGCCGAGTTGCTCATCCACGGCGAACGACCGATCGTCATCGAAATCACCGAGCACGTGGTGATCGACAACTATGAAGGACTCGCCCGCGCTCTCCAGGCGGTTCGACGGTACGTTCGCCTTGCCATCGACGACGCAGGCTCTGGGTACGCCGGCCTCTCGCACATCCTCGAGCTGCGGCCGGACATCCTCAAGCTCGACATCGCCCTCGTTCGGTCCGTGAACACCGACCCGGGGCGGCACGCCCTTGTGGCGAGCATGGTCGCGTTCGCGCGCGAGACGCACTGCACCGTGCTCGCGGAAGGGATCGAGACCACAGGCGAACTCGAGTCGCTGCGCGCCCTCGGCGTCGAACTCGGCCAGGGGTACCTGCTGGCCAGACCCGCCTCGATTGGGCAGATCTGTTCGAGCACGGACCAGGCGGCCTCGCCGGACATCGGAGCCAGTGCACAGCTGACACCTACGGGAGTTGCCCCGGTTTCGTGGACAGTGATGCCTCATCCGTCCGCGATAGCCGCGGCGGAACGATAGCGCTCTTCAAATCGCTCCGGACTGAGATTGCCGAGGCTGCTGCGCCGGCGGTCCACTCGCCGAGGGTCTGGTTGGCGATCCCGAGGTCGAGCGCGACAGATCGGATCGACTGGCCCGACGTCTCGGCCAGGCGCACGGCCTCGGCCCGGAACTCGGTGCTGTAGTGACGGTGCGTCCTCCCCATCCCGGACTCCTTCCCGCGGACGCTGCCGCGATGTTAGGTGTCCAAGAAAGCGGGGTAAGCCCAATCGAATAGCCGGCGATCTCTTGTCACGA
>PMNU01000158.1 GCA_003165675.1 Chloroflexota bacterium | reverse complement strand
CGTGCCGCTCATCGTGAACGGGGCGTTGCCCGAGGCGGACGACCCGCCGAGCATCGAGAGCATCGAGCCGAACTCGCCGCCGGCGAGGGTCATCTTGAACTTGTAGCTGCTGATCGACGAGAAGGCGCTCGCCGCTCCGCTCAGCCCTGAGCCGCCGTTGTTCGCAGCGGGAGTNNGCCGTTGTTGGCGGTGGCGGGCGCCGCAGTGGCGGAGCTGCCGGAGCAGGCGCTCAGTGCGATCGACATGACCGCCAGCAAGACCAGCAGACCTCGGCCCTGCTTCTGGATGAACCGGAACATTCTGACCTCCCCTTGTCCCTGCAAGACCGGCTGCGGGTTCGGGTTCGATACGAGAGGGCCTCGAAACCGAAGGACGCCGGCATCGTCATCAAGTTATCACGACCGCCCCGAACGACGATTCGTCGCGCTCGATGGGCACCTATCGAGTCACTGTTCGCCGCGGGCACGGCGATGCTCCGTACCGATGTCGGCGAGAGGCGGCCCCGCGTCGCGCGACGCGAGCCAGGCGGCAGCGGTTTCCGGTTGCCCTTGACGTCCGGGAGCGGCGCCGGGCATCATGCTTTCGTGAACTCGCGCCATTTCACCTGCTTCTGTCCCCGGCGGCCCCGCCGTAGGAGGTAGCCGGCTGCTTCGCGCTCCCAAGACGGGAGCCCGCCGAGTCGCTCCAGGGGCCGCGGTCCTAGTCGGAACCGCGGCTTTCTTGTTTCCTCCCACCGGACGCGCCGCGTGACACAACGGACCGCGCTTCCGGGCGCGCCCACCGCCGACACCACCTCAGGAGCAGCCAGCGCCCCTCGCGCTTCTCCGATCCAACTCCAACTCCAACTCCGAGGCAGCCATGGTCCTCCCGCTGCGATCGATCAACACAAAGAAGACCGGCAAGGCCCCGAGCGATCCGCTCGATGGTCTGGCTTCGCGCCTTCACGGCGTCCTGGCCGAGGACCGCGGCCAGCGGCTGGCCAAAGCTCGCGTGGCCGTGTGGATCCGAGCCCTCTTCGAGACGCTTTTCCCGCAGACGGCGGAATGGACATACGCCACGGCCGGCGAGGTGCGCGACGCTCTCGACGCATCGGCAGCCGAACTGCGGGCGCTGCTGCGGCCGCTCGAGGACGACATCGGCGATCCGGCCGAGGTCGCCGAGAAGTTCTTCCAGGCTCTGCCGGAGATACATAGGCAGCTGATGATCGATGCCACGGCCATCGAGCGCGGCGACCCCGCGGCCGAGAGCGTGGACGAGGTCATCCTGGCCTACCCCGGCTTCCTGGCCATCGCCGTCTACCGCATCGCCCATCGCTTCTGCGAACTGGGCGTGCCGCTCCTGCCGCGCGTGCTGACCGAATGGGCTCACGAACGGACGGGCATAGACATTCACCCCGGGGCGACCCTGGGCCATCCAGTCGTCATCGATCACGGCACCGGCATCGTCATCGGCGAAACCGCCGTGATCGGAAACAACGTGAAGCTCTACCAGGGCGTGACCCTGGGGGCGCTTTCCGTGACCAAGTCGCTCGCCTCGACCAAGCGTCATCCGACGATCGAGAACGACGTGGTCATCTACGCGAACGCCACGATCCTCGGCGGCGAGACCGTCATCGGCCGTGGCAGCGTCATCGGCGGCAACGTCTGGATCACCTCCAGCGTGCCGCCCAACTCCATCGTGTATCAGCGCAGCGAGGTCCACGTCCGGCGGGGCCGGGACGACTTCGAAGCGCCCGACTTCGTCATCTAGCTCGACCTCCATCCAACCTGCGCGGCCGCCCTACGGCCCGCGTGCGTCCCGCAACCTGAGGAGATTCCCGTGGCCAAGGCCAACAACATTCTGGAAACCATCGGCAACACGCCCGAGCTTCGGATCAACAAGCTCTTCGACCCGCGCGTCGAAGTCTGGGTCAAGCTCGAGCGCCAAAACCCCGGCGGTTCGATCAAGGACCGCATCGCCCTGTCGATGATCGAGGACGCCGAGAAGCGCGGCGTCCTGAAGCCCGGCAGCGTCATCGTCGAGCCAACCTCCGGCAACACCGGCGTCGGTCTGGCTCTCGTCGCCGCCGTCAAGGGCTACAAGCTCATCCTCGTCATGCCCGAGTCGTTCTCGGTCGAGCGGCGCAAGTTGATGGCCGCCTACGGCGCGTCCTTCGAACTGACCCCGCGCGAGCTCGGCATGAAGGGGGCTATCGCCAAGGCCCGCGAGATCGTGGCCTCCACCCCCAATGCCTGGCTGCCGATGCAGTTCGACAACCCGGCCAACCTCGAGGTCCACAAGCGGACAACGGCCGAGGAGATCGCCCGCGACTTCCCGGACGGCCTCGACTACATCTTCGCGGGCGTCGGCACAGGAGGTCATGCGACAGCGGTCGGCGAGGTCCTGCGACCACGCTGGCCGAAGCTCCAGGTCTTTGCAGTTGAGCCCGAGCTGTCGCCGGTGTTGAGCGGCGGCGCGCCGGGGCCGCACCCTATCCAGGGCATCGGCGCCGGCTTCGTCCCGGGCAACTTCCACGCCGACGCGGTGAACGGCGTGATCCAGGTTGCGGCGCCGGATGCGTTCAAGTTCGCCCAGAGAGCCGCCCGAGAGGAAGGTTTGCTCGTCGGCGTCTCGTCCGGGGCCGTTCTCGCGGCCGTGGCAAAGAAGCTGCCGGAGATCAAGGACGGGGCCCGCATCCTGGCCTTCACCTACGACACCGGGGAGCGGTACCTGTCGGTGCCGGGCCTCTTCGACGTCGAGCCGGAGGCTGCGACCGTTCCCTGACCCGCGGCCATGCCACTGAGTGGCAGGAGCGGCCGGCCGAAAGGCCGGCCGCTCTGCGTCTGGGCTCGCTAACCCGCCCGGTGGCCCGATCCATCAGAGGTCCACTCAATGTTTAGCGGCTCACTCAAGGCCCTCAGGCCCGCGAGATTCGAACCCTGGAGCACTGTGGGGCCCGCCTGTGGCGGACCATCATCCTTCCAGTTCAGGCCGGCCATTGGACCGGCAGGCTGGAGCGTCCCACAGGAAGTCGCTATGCGCGAGACGCTGGGTCGCCACATCGACCTCGTCGTGGTCATCTGGGTGCTGACGCTCGCCCTCGGCTGGTCCGTCCTCGCCCTATCGAGAGCTCAGCTGTCGGCCGATCAATGGTCCTCCGCGCCGCAGAGCGGCGCCGCATGGGTCATCCCGAGCGGCGACCACTCGCAGTAGTGGACTGAGCGATCAGGCGTGGGCCGGAGCGTGCTCGCGCAGCCCGAAGAGAATCATCTGCGCCGCCGTCTCGTAGCCGACCCGACCAGTATTCACGATCAGGTCGTACTCGCTCGGATCGCACCAGTCATGGCCATACAGCTGCTTGGTGTAGGCGGCCCTGTTCGAGTCCGTCTCGTGCATCTTGCGCCGGGTCTCGGCTTCGGCTAGACCGAGCCGAGCCATCAGCGTCTTGACCCGATCGTCGTCCGGAGCCCGAAGGAAGACCCGAAACACACCTGGCCGCCCGCGCAGAACGAAGCCAGCACCACGGCCGACAATAACGACATTGCCACCGTCAGCCATTTCCCGAATGATCTGCTCGGTGAGTTGAATGATGTCCTTGCGGGGGTCATAGAGCGGGTCTGGATAGGGCGGCGTCCAGCCGGCGCCCATGCCCGGTTCGAGCGACGAGAAGGATCTGACCAGTCGTTCGAGCAGCGTGCGGGGTCGCTCGATTTCGGCCTCGACGTCGCTCGGTCGAATTGCCAGCCGGTCGGCGACCTCCTCGATCAGCTTCTTGTCGACGACTTCGGCGCGCAGCTCGGCAGCGACGATGCCCGCCACGCTAGAGCCGCCCGCGCCGTACTCACGGGAAATGGTGACGATGGGCATCTCGGGCTCCTTCGTCCGCTCGCGTCGGCCGCCCGGCGGCGTTCGGCAGGGGCTCAACCAACGCTCCCTCACTGTAGGCCGCTCGCCCCTCCGCGCCAAGAGCCGTCCGAACCGTGATCTCCGTGGTGCGACTCCGGGTCGGCTCGGTTTGGGGGCGTGAGAAGCATTCGCCGGCGGCCGGATCATCGAGGCCGGAGCGCCATGCCGGAGCGGCGGCGGCTAATCGACGGGAGCGAGGGCGCCGTGCAGTTCCAGAGCGTGGTCGCGCAGCCACTGTCGCCAGCGCCGGTGATCGGGCCGTCGACTTGCCACGATCGCCCAGAAGCCGGGGCCGTGGCCGAAGACACGGAGATGCGCCAGTTCGTGGACAACAACCGTCTCCAGCGCCTCGGGCGGCGCCAGCACTAGACGCCACGAGAAGGAGAGGCGCCGCGCTCGAGAACAGCTGCCCCAGCGCGTGCGGGCGTCACGAATCGTGATCGCGGCCGGGGCAACGGCCAACGCCTTCGCGTGGCGTTCTATCTCGCGATGGATCGCGACGCGGGCCTTCTCACGCAGCCACGCCTCCATGATCGTGTTCAGGTTGCGTCGCTCCGCCATGCTCAAGCGCACGATCAGCTCGTCGCCGGCGTCGCCGCCCTCGCGGCTGACCGTCGTGCGGCGTCGCTCAGCGGTTGCCACTACCCGAAGACGGTGGGTCTCCCCGCGATACCGGAATGGGCCGCCGTCGCGGAGCGGGCCCAGAGCTTCGAGCTCCTCGCGCTGTCGGGCCTGGTCGGCGAGGTGCCGGCGGAGCCAGGTCTCGCGTTCGGCAACGAACGACTCCGCGAGCCTTTCGGCCTCGCCTCGGTTTCGGGCGGCCCGGGCGGGCACGGTAACGATTGCCACGTGTTGGGGATCGACCGTCACCCTGAGATGCCGCGCCCGCGTCGATCGCCTGAGCGTGCATTCGAGGCTGCCGCCTGCGAACTGCAGAGATGCGCGCCATTCCGTCGTCGTGGTCATCGATGGAAGGTTAGCGCGACCCCCGCCCCCGGGCGCGGGAGGTCGTGCGAGAGGATGGGGCGTCGCGGCACTCGATCGCGGCGGCCGGCTTCGGCCGACCGGGGGACTGCACGAGAGCCGATGGGGGCGATCTGGCCAAACCCCTGTCGCGCAACAGCGCCCCGTTGCTGTAACATTCGCCGTCGCGTGGGGCTATAGCTCAGCTGGGAGAGCGCCTGCATGGCATGCAGGAGGTCCAGGGTTCGAATCCCTGTAGCTCCACCAAATCCCCCAACGTGAGAACCTCGGGTGCCGGCGCGCGGTAGACAGGCCGGCCGTCCTGAGGCTTACCGCATCCGATCTCGTCGACCGGCGCGGAGCAGTCCCCTTCCGGCGCTGCAACCGTCTTGCCGGCACGCCTCCGGGGGCTCGCCGAGGGCCGGGAGCGAGTCCGCATCGACGACCCGTGTTCGATGGCCGCCGAGCCTAGAGCGGCAGCCCCGACTCCAGGCACGCGATCGCGGAGTCGAACAGCCGGGAGTAACGGGCCAACGATGGGTCGCCTTCGCAGGCGAACCATGCCGCGAGCGACACGCCGATGCCGGCACCCGCGGTTGCGATCACCCTGTCGTCGTCCGCCGGCAGGCCGGCGCGCTCGGCCACGAGCTGGACGACCTCGCGCAGCGTGCGGATGAGCTCCGCGAGCATCGCTGCGCGTACCTCGGGCTCGTGCCACATCAGCTGACCGCGCTCACGCTGCGCATCCACCTCGTGGTCCGTCAACCCGCCGAACACGGTCCGCACCGCATTGCGCACCACCTGGAGCACGGTCAGTTCCGCCGGCTGCGCGCGGACCACCTCGATCAACCGCGCATCCAAGTCGTCGTAGATGACGAGATCCGCCTTCGTGGGGAAATAGCGAAAGACCGTGGTGGTCGAGACCTCCGCAGCCTCCGCTATCTCTTCGATCGAAGTCTCGGCGTAGCCCTGCTCGCGGAAGAGGCGCAGCGCAGTCTGCTGGAGCAGCGCCCGGGTCTTGGCCTTCTTGCGTTCGCGCAGGCCCGGTCTGGGTGGTTCGGCGGCTCGTGTCGCATCCATCGGTCACCTCCAGCGTTCAGTCGGTTCCGGTTCGGGTTGGTCGGCGTTCTAGACCACCGGCACCGCGCCGGTTTCGCGATTGGGCACCTCTGCCGATTGCGTCGCCGCCGTTCGGGCCGGCAGGAAGAGCAGCGCCAGCACGATCGCGATGACGGCCACGCCGGCAGCCACGCGCAGAGCGTCGTCGAGCCCGGCGACGAAGGACGTCTGCGCCGATTCGAGCAGCGCCGGGGACCCGAGCTGATGCGCCACGGCAATTCCACCGAAGACGCTGGCCTTCACGGCAGCAGCCGTCGGCGCCGGCAGCCCGGTGACAGCCACCTGGGCCTGGTAGGTCGAGTTGAGGACGCTGCCCATGATTGACGCGCCGAACGCCGGGCCGAGCTTGACCACGGCCTGCAGGAGCGCGGAGCCCACGCCGCTGCGCTCGGCCGAGAGTTCGACGAGCGCCGCCGACGCCGCGGTGGCGAACGCGAGGCCGGCTCCCGCGCCCGTGACGAACGACCACTCGGCGAGGAACGCATCGCCGCTCGTCGTGGTCATCGTCGTGCCGATTCCGATGCCCACGAACGCGACGGCGAACCCGATCGCCACGCTGAGCTTCGCCCCGAGGCGGGCCGCTACGACGAGGGCGAGCATGAGTCCGACGACCATTCCCGCGACCACGGGCAGGAGGCGGAGCCCGGATCCCTGCGCGTCGACGCCCATGATCGCCTGAAAGTACTGCGGCAGGGTGAACATCACGCCGAAGAGGCCGAAGACGCCGAACGAAGTGCAGATGACTCCCCAGGTGAAGCTGCGCGAGCGGAAGAGCGAGAGGTCGACGAGCGGCTGCGGGCCCGACCACCCGGCCAGCCTGTGCTCCCACAACACGAAGACGACGAGGATGGCCAGGCCGGCAGACGCCCAGCCCAGGGCGCCCGCGCTGCCCCAACCGTTGTCGCCTGCCTGCACCACGCCGTACATGAGAGCGACCAGTCCCACGCTGGAGAGGAGCACCCCGAGAAAGTCGATGCCGGGCGCCTGTGACGCCTTTGACTCGGGCACGAGGGCAAGCACGGCGACGAGCCCGAGCAGCGCGACCGGCACGTTCATGAGGAAGATCCAGCCCCACCAGACGTTGCTGAGCAGCCACCCGCCGACGATCGGCCCGAGCGGCAGCCCGATGAAGTTGGCGGCGCCCCAGATCCCGATTGCCCGCGGGCGCTCCGTCTCGCTGAAGAGAACAGTGATGAGCGAGAGGACCATGACGATGAGCACCGCTCCCGCGAGCCCGAGCGCGACCCTCGCGACGGTGAACATCTCGGGTCCGGTCGCGTATGCGCATCCCAGCGAGCCCGCGACGAAGAAGAGCAGGCCACAGCAGAGGAGTCTCTTGCGGCCATACCGATCGCCGATCAGCCCGGCCGGGAGCATGCCCGCCACGAGCGCCAGGGTGTACCCGGTGACGAACCACTGCAGCTGGGATTCGGAGGCCTTCAGGGTGCCCGCCAGTGTTGGGAGGGCGACGTTGACGATGGTCACGTCGAGGGTGACGGCGAATACCCCGAGAGCCATCGCGCCGAGCGCCCACCAGCGGCGAGCGACGATCCTGTTCATGGTCGTTGCCTCCGTATGCGATCCGCTTTCACGAGGTATTCGGACAGATTAGCGGTCATGACATAAGTGCCATATGACACAATCGTGTCTTATAACATCTGGTAGAACTACCAGAACGAGCACCATGGCGCTGAAATCCGGTGAGGGCCGGGCGCGCGACATCACGTGAGGTCGAAGTGGCCGCACGCCGCCGTCACGGGAAGTGGCCTCGGAACAGGGCGCAACCGCCACTGCCGACGAGCGGGTGGGAGGCTCGTCGTCGGATCGGCCACGCCCGGAGGAGGCCGTCCGACGGAGGCCGCCCGACGAGGCTCGGTGGCGAGGCCGTCGCCCCCCTCCGCTACACTGGATGCTCGTTCGCGCGCGCGGGCAAGCAGGCGTGCCGCCCGCCAGCCACAGAGCAAGAGGTCCACCGTGTCGGCAGCAGAGCGCACCCGCATCGACCGCTACGAGCCAACGGCCATCGAGCCGCGATGGCAGGGGCGCTGGGCGGAGCTTGGGCTCTACGACACGGACCTGACCGACGATTCCCGGCCCAAGTACTACCTGCTGACGATGTACGACTACCCGTCGGGGAATCTGCACATCGGTCACTGGTACGTGAAGACGCCGACGGACGCCCTGGGCCGCTTCCACCGCATGAACGGCAAGAACGTCTTCCAGCCTATCGGCTTCGACGCCTTCGGCCTGCCGGCCGAGAACGCCGCGATCAAGAACAAGGTCGACCCGCACGAGTGGACTTTGAAGAACATAGACAGGATGCGCCGCCAGCTGCGCTCGATGGGCGCCGGCTGGGATTGGAACGCCGAGGTCGTCACCTGCGAGCCCGAGTACTACCGCTGGAACCAGTGGATCTTCCTGCGGTTCCTCGAAGCCGGCCTCGCCTACCGCGCCAAGTCGCCCGTGGACTGGTGCCCCAACGACGGCACGCTGGCCCGCGAGCAGGTCGAAGGCACGGACCGCCATTGCTGGCGCTGCGGCGCCCGGGTCGAGAAGCGCGAACTCGAGCAGTGGTACCTGCGGACCACCAAGTACGCCGACGAGCTGCTCGACTTCACCGGTCTGGTCTGGCCCGAGCCGATCAAGACGATGCAGACCAACTGGATCGGCCGATCCGAGGGCGCCGAAGTCGTCTTCACCAGCGCGCCCGATGACTTCCAGCCCGGCGGCGACGAACTGCGCGTCTTTACCACTCGGCCCGACACGCTGTACGGCGCCACGTTCATGGTCATGTCGCCCGAACACGCCCTGGTCGGCAAGCTGACGCACCCGGANNGACCGGCCCAAGACCGGCGTCTTCACCGGGTCGCACGCGACGAACCCGGTCAACGGCGAGCGCGTCCCGATCTGGATCGCCGATTACGTCCTGGCCGGCTACGGCACAGGCGCGATCATGGCCGTCCCCGCCCACGACGAGCGCGACTTCGACTTCGCCCGCAAATTCGGGCTGCCGATCAGACGCGTCATCGCCGGTCCGGAAGTTTCGGACGCCGAGGTTTCGACGCCGCTGGAAGCCGCCT
>PMNU01000043.1:13557-17859 GCA_003165675.1 Chloroflexota bacterium | reverse complement strand
CGACGAGAATCCAGTTCTGCGCGAAGTACAAGACAAACGCGAGAGTGACCACGGCCATCAGCGGGTGGATTTCGCGCCACTTCCGCGTGACGATCTTTAGCAGAGCCCACGTAATGAAACCTGCGCCGATCCCATCCGTGATGCTGTAGGTGAGCGGCATGACGATCATCGTCATGAGGGCCGGAAGACCGTCCTCGATGTCCGCGACGTTGATGTCCTTGACCAGGACGAACATCAGATAACCGACCAGGACCAGGGCCGGGGCCGTTGCAACTCCGGCCACCAGACCGGCCAGAGGCGACAGCAGGATCGCGAGGAGGAACAGCACGCCGGTCACGACGGCCGTGAAGCCGGTGCGCCCGCCTTCGGCGACGCCTGCTGCCGACTCGATGTAGGTGGTGTTGGAGCTCACCCCGACGAAGCCGCCCACCGCCGCGGCGATCGAGTCGACGAGCAGGACCCGTCCGATACCGGGCACGGACCCGTCCTCGTCTGCGAGACCCGCCTCGGCGGCGATGCCCGTGACCGTACCCATCGTGTCGAAGAAGTCGCTCAACATGATGGCGAAGATAGTGAGGATGGCGGTGATCAGAGCGACCTGGCTGAAGACCCCCGGAACGTCAGAGTAGAACAGGCCGTTCCAGCTCGGCGTCACGGTCAATTGTGCCGGTGCCGAGGTCACTCCCGTGACGAAGGCCAGGATGGAGGTAACAACGATGCTGATGATGAGCGCCGCCTTTATGCGCAGCGCATACAGCACTATGGTGATCAGCAATCCGACCAGGAAGATCCACTGCGAGAGTTCAACGATCGGTCGAAGGCCCACCGGGGGAACCGAGCCGTAGGCGGAGTTCGAGCCGGCGATCAGGCCGCCGTTGGACAGCCCGATGAACAAGATGAAGAGTCCGATGCCGACGCCGATGGACCGCTTGAGCGCAAGCGGGACGGCCCGCATGATGGCCTCCCGGAGACCCAGGACGACCAGAACCGTGATGATCACGCCCTCGGCGACGATGACGCCCATCGCGGCCCCAGGCGTCATGCCCAGGCCCCCGTTGGCCTTCGGTGCCGCGAGCTGGTAGGCGACTATGGCGTTGATGCCGAGGCCCGCGGCAAGGGCGAACGGGTAGTTCGACACAACGCCCATGGCGATAGTCAACACGCCCGCGCAGAGGCAGGTTCCAGCGGCAACGGCGATCGGGTCTAGGCCGAGCGGCTTGGCGATGATGCTGCCGTTCAGGAAGATGATGTAGCACATCACCATGAACGTGGTAAGGCCCGCCCGGGTCTCGGTGACGATGTTCGTGCCGCGTTCATCGAACTTGAAGTAACGAGCTATTGGCGCCAGAACTGCATCCAACGGTCTCTCCTCCTTAGTTTCGCCTGGTCGTATCCCATCGATCGGCGACACCCGGAGACAGCCCCGGGCGGCGCATCCTCCTGGCCGCGTCTCCGCGCGGCCTCACCACGCCCTCGCCGGGGCCGATATCCGCCGAGCCCTGCCGGGTCACGGCCTCGCCCTGTCAGGTACCCCTACTCGTCCTCGATCGGATCGCGGCCGAGCAACTCCATTTGGACGTAGCCGGACGTGTCGAACTCGAGCTGACGAGGCTCGAGCGCGTCTCCCGCCGGAACTCCGGCAGGCGCAAGATCGATCACGACGGCTTCGTCCCCCTGAACCAGACGATACGTGAGCAGCTGGTCTGGACGGGTCTCGAACTCGAGATGCTCGAACGAATCCACGTTCAGGCAGATCGAGAGCGGGGTGAAGAATGTCGAGGTCTCCGGCTCATTCGAAACGATCCGCTCCACCCAGCCCAACCCATGCTGAACCAGCTCGTGGCCTCGGTAATACCGATAGGCCACGGTCTGTTTCTCGAGGGGTCGGAGGACGTTGAGCAGGTCGATCCGGCTTGAGACGATGCCGCGATTCACGAAGAACTTCGCAGGCGGCACGGACGACACCACTCCTCCTGGGGCAGCGGGGGTGACGATTGGGGACGCCGGTGACGGACCGGTGGATCGTACCTCAGGCGCACCCCCGGGGACAAGAGATTGGTCGTCGTCGATTCAGGCGCCGTTGGCATCGCCCCCTGGGTGGCGTGGATTCGTCGCGTTGGGACGTTCTCAGATTCTCGGGGTGAGTGGTCCCGACGGTCTCGCCTTCGACCGGCCGACTCGGGCGCGAGGGCCGAGGGCCGGCCGACTCGTCGCGGAACGGTGGCCGAAGACAGGTCGAGACTCGGAGCGCTGGCCCGGCAGCGCGCTATCATCGGTTCATGCTGCTCGCCCTCGACATAGGCAACACGAATATCACCCTCGGCCTGGTCTCTGGGGAGGCCATCGTCGCCGCCCGACGGGCGGCGACCAGACCCTCCAGCACGCCCGACGAGATCGAGGTGCTGATCGACAACCTGCTCCACCTCGACGGGGCCTCGCTCGCCGACGTCACCGGCATCTCCCTGGCGTCGGTCGTGCCGGCCCTGACGGGCGTCGTCGCAGTCATTGCCGAGCGCCGCGGCGTTCCGGTAATTGTGGCTGGGCCCGGCGACATGCCCATGCCGATTCGAGTGCCGCACCCAACCGAGGTCGGAGCGGACCGACTCGTCAACGCCCTGGCTGTGGCGCGCCTGTATGGCACGCCGGCTATCGTCGTCGACCTCGGCACCGCCACCACTTTCGACTGCGTTTCCCGCGATGGTGCATTCGTAGGCGGGGCGATTGCGCCAGGCCTCGAGCTGGCCCTCGAGGCGCTTGCCTCGCGCACCGCCCGGCTGCCCCGGATCGAGCTGAAGGAGCCCGATAAGGCCATCGGAACGGACACGGTCTCGGCCATGCAGTCCGGCGCCGTCCTCGGCTACCGCGCCCTGACTCTGGGGCTGCTGGAGAGCATCCGGATCGAGCTGGCTCGGACCGAGAAGGTCGACCCGGCAACGATCCAGGTGGTCCTGACCGGCGGCCTCTCCGAAGCGCCCTGGGCAAGGGCTCTGCCCGGCGTCGACGCAATAGACCCGGAGTTGACGCTCAAGGGGCTGGCCATCCTCTGGGACCTGGCCAGTGGAGAGCCCGTCGTTCCGGGTGAGGCGACCATGGGCTGGACCGGCAGCGCCGCGGGATCGATCCACATCATTTCGGAGCACGCGAAATGACAGAGTCGGGCGGACGCCTCCGGGATCGCCGGATCGCTCTGGGCATCACCGGTTCGATTGCGGCCTACAAAGCCATCGAGCTGATGCGCATGCTGCAGAATGAAGGCGCCGACGTGCGGGTGCTCATGACGACTTCCGCGGTCGAGTTCATCGGGACGCTGACTCTCGAGACGCTGAGCCGCCACCCGGTCGACTCGGACGTGCTGTCGCTCGGGGGCGACGGGCGGATCGGCCACATCGCCGCCGCCCACGACGTCGAGGCGATCGTCGTGGCCCCGGCCACGGCCCACTGGCTTGGCGCCATGGCCAACGGACTGGCCGGCGACTCCGTCACCGCCGCCTGCCTGGCCACTTCCGTTCCGGTGGTCGTCGCCCCGGCCATGGACGGGGGCATGTACACGCACCCGGCCACTCAAGCCAACGTGGCCCGCCTCCGCGAGTTCGGCTACCGCATCGTCGAGCCGGAGTCGGGCGTGCTCGCGTCGGGCATGGTCGGGCGGGGCCGGCTCGCGGATCTGGGACGAATCGTGGACGCCACCGTCGAGGCGCTGACCGGGGAACCCGCCCCAATCGCCGCAGTGCAGCCGGCATGGACCGGCCGGCCAGCGGCGGATTCGGTTGCCGCGCCCTCAGCAGACTCGATTTCGTCCTCGACCCTGCCCTCGCGAAGCGACCTCGCCGGCTATCACGTGGTTGTCACCGCCGGTGGCACGGCAGAGCCGATCGACCCCGTCCGCTTCGTCGGCAATCGTTCTACCGGCAAGATGGGCATCGCCGTTGCCGAGGACGCTCTCGACCGTGGCGCAGCCGTGACACTTATCCTGGGCAGCGTGTCGGTCGCGCCGCCCGCCCGCGCCCACGTCGCCCGAGCAGAAACCGCCGCCGAGATGCAGGCGGCTCTGCGAGGCCTCACCCCGCCCGAAGGCCCGCGTTTCGACGTCCTCGTGATGGCCGCCGCAGTGGCCGATTTCCGGCCGCGGTCGCCCTCCGAAAAGAAGATCGGCCGGTCGGCCGGGTTGACCGTCGAGATGGATCCCACGCCCGACCTGCTGGCCGAGACCGCCGGACGAGTCAGAACCGGAATTCGGGCATCGGGGACACGCCGGCCCGTGCTCGTCGGCTTCGCCGCCGAGACCGGCTCGTTCGAGAGGGT